>JBAULD010001071.1:0-1641 GCA_049578005.1 Polyangiaceae bacterium | reverse complement strand
CCAAAGTGATCTTCGTCGAGGCAGCGCCGCGTCTCTTCGACGTCCAGCTTGTCGGGGGTCGACTTGGTCCACGGCACGTCGCTGAGCCACTCCAGGTACGTGCGGGTGACGTTGTACTCGGCGGACTGAGACTGCATCGCCGCCAGCCGCCCGAGTTGCTTGCGCGCGACTTTGTGCACTTCGTCGGGCAGGCCCGCGGCGCGCAGCCGCTCGCGGAGCTCTTCGACTTCGTCCTCTTCCCCGCCCTCTCCGAGCTCCTCTTTGATTGTGCGCATTTGCTGTCGCAAGATTTGTTCGCGCTGCGACTTTCCTTCGTCGGCGATCATCGAGCTCACTTCCTTTTTGACGCGGAGGAGCTCGAGCTGACGATTGACGATGGCGAGCACGGCGCGAACACGCGCCTTGGGAACGAACGTTTCGAGAATCTTCTGCTTGTCGGCGACGCTCGCTTGCTCCGGAGCGAAATTCGAGGCGATGAGGTCGGCCAGCGCGCCGCTCTCGCGCACGTTGTCGAGGATCCCTGCTGTTTCCCGCGGCAAGTTCGGCAGAAGGGCGAGGACATGACGCGTCCCTTCGCGTAAGCTCGCGCCGAGCGCGTCGAGCTCGACATCGCGCTCGAGGTCTTCGGGAATGCGGCGGGCCCGGGCGCGCATATAGGGCTCGAGAGCCGCATGATGCGTGATCCGAAACCGCGCGAGCCCGTGCAAGACGACCGAATAGTTGTTCGGCCCGAGGCGCAGCACTTTGACCACCCGGGCGACCGTGCCCACTTCGTAGAGGTCCTCGAATCGCGGCTCGTCGACCTCGGCGTCTCGCTGGCTCACGATGCCAACGACGGCGCGCTCCTGGCCGACCAGGTCTTCGACCAAACGGACGCTGCGGGGCCGGCCGACGTTGATCGGAACCACGCTTGCCGGAAAGACGACGCTGTTGCGCAGCGGTAGGATGGGAAATAGTTCGATGTCCGCCTGCGAACGCGAATCGCTCATCATCTATCCGTATAACCTGCACGAGGGCCCAGCTCCAGGTTTGCGCAGAACCACATTGTCTCTGCTTCCAACGGCTGCAGCGGCTGCTCCGCGCCCCAACTGGACCGCTCCTTGCCGCCAAGATTCCGCGCGGGCCGTGCTAGAGCAAAAGTCGATGCGCTGGCCGCCCGTCCTCGCGTTCGCACTCTTGCTCGGGGCCCCTGCGGCGAGCGCGTGCGGCGCAGGACAGCTGGCGTCGGCCGATCCGCAGTCTGCACTCCGGGGCTACGCGCGCGCTCTCGAGGACGGACGTGCCGATGACGCCTACCGGTGTCTCTCGGACGAGGCTCGCCGGGGTATCTCGCTCGAAGCGTTCCGGCGCATGGTCAAGGACGACCCCGAAGGCGTGAAGGAGATCGGGCGCAGCCTCGAGAGACCCACCGCGCCGCCGGTGGTCACCGCGACGGTGACGAGCCCGGGGGGTCAGGAGCTTCGTCTCGTGCTGGAAGACGGAGCCTGGCGGGTCGATGCGTCGAGCATCGAACTATACGCTCAAGACACGCCGCGCCACGCAATCCAAGGATTCGTCCGCGCGGTGGAGCGCAAGCGATTCGACGTGGTCATGCGGTACGTGCCCGATGCGCACCGCGAAGGGCTCGACGCGACGAAGCTC
>JBAULD010001070.1:0-6174 GCA_049578005.1 Polyangiaceae bacterium | reverse complement strand
GTACGCAGGCTTCCTCCAGGCAGACGTGGAGCCCGCGCAAGGGGTCCATCTCATGGCCACGGCGGAGGTCATGAATTCCGGAAGTGTGGGCGAGCCCGCTTCGTATAGCGGATGGTTCTCCGCCGTGTGGTTCTTCTGGTCGCACATGGATATGCGCGTCGACAACGTTTACCAGGTTATCGGCAGTCCGGCAGGGGACACGAACGTGCTGTCGCTTCTCCTTCAATACCACGTGTATCTCTGAGGCGATGTCATGGGTCTTCGCCTCACTTCGCTGTCGATCACCGGAGCACTTCTTCTCATCTCGGGCGTTGCCGTCGCTTCGCCGAGCTACCCCGTCCTCATTCAGCAAGACCTCGGCGGAACGACGTGCGCGCCCGCATGCACGATCTGCCATCGCGACAACAACGGCGGGACAGGCACCGTGGTCACTCCCTTCGGCCGAAATATGATGGGGCTCGGTCTGGTCGCGGAGAGCCCCGCCGCGTTGAAGCACGCCCTCACTCTGGAGGAGCAGGCAGGGACGGACAGTAACGGGGACGGCATCACGGATATCGCCGCTCTGATGGCCTGTCAGGACCCCAACCTGTTCGAGGCGGTGGACGGCGGAGTCGCAGGAGAGGGTGGACCCGTCGGCAACCCCGACCAGTTCACCGATCCCACTCCCGAGTACGGTTGCTCGATGGGCCGAGCTCCGGACCGGAAGGGTGCCGCGTGGGCCGCCGCGATGGGCGTCTTGTGGACTGCCACGCTGCTCCGGCGGAGGGTTCAGGCGTCTCGCCGCTGAGGCAGAGAGCCAACTCCGGCACGACACTCCTCATTGTGTCGATCGCGCGATTGAGCACGTTCGCGAGCTTATCCGTCGCCCTCGTTTGGCGGAGGACATGTCGACAGGCTAGTCGTAGGACGCATGCGCGCATTCTTCTCGGCGGCAGTCGGCTCGGCCGCAATCGTTTTGTCCTTGAACTCGCGCGTGGCGCAGGCTCAGCAGCGGCCCATCGGTTGCGACCAGTGGCGGATCGTCGCGCGTGAATCGGGGCCGGACAACTACTACGTCACCATGCACGATCCGGAGAGATCGTTCGTCCGCGGCCGCTACGTGCCCCCGGAGAAAACAGCGGTGCTGGGCTACCAAGTCGCCGACGGCGATCGCTCGAAAGTACGAACGTTGCGCTGGAAGTGGCGTGCCGTGTCTCTGCCTCGCGGCGGAAACGAGTGCGCCGAGGGGAGGCAGGATTCGGCCGCCGTCGTCTACGTGACGTACAAGCGGATGTTCCGCTGGTACACGCTCAAGTACGTCTGGAGTTCGGTCGGGCCGAAGGGAGTGACCTGCGACCGCCACCGCAATCCGTTCTCCGCGCAGGACACCGTCATTCTGGAATCGGGCGGCCCCACCGATGAATGGAAGAGCGAAGACATCGACCTTCGTGCGGAGTTTCGAGCGCATTTCGAAGATGGCCGAGCGGACGCCGACGTTCCCCCGCTGGTCGGCGTGGGACTCATGAGCGACGGCGACGCGACGAAGAGCGTGAGCGCCGCAGACTACGCAGACTTCGTGCTGGGCTGGTGAAGCTCGCTTACTGGAGGACGCGCAGCGGCACCGGCGCGTAGAGCGAAACGCCGCGCACGTTTTCGTCCACTTGAAGCGAGTGGCGTATCGAAGGAAAGGCGCGCTGCTCGCAGTCGTTGCGCTCGCAGATCCGGCACGTAACCCCGACCGGAGTGGCCATCTTCGGACTCTCGAGGTCGATCCCGTCGGAATACACCATTTCGCGACCGTGCTCGAGGCGGCAGCCCAGCCCGAGGGCTTGCACCGGCTGCTGCGCGTGGTAGCCGCCCGAGTCTTTGAGGATCGTGCGCGCGATGCAGAAGTAGGCCGAGCCGTCGGGAAAGCGCGACACCTGAATCCGAATCATCCCCGGAGTCATGAAAGCCGCGAACACGTTCCATCGCGGGCACGCCCCGCTGAAGCGGGCGAAGTGAATGCCGCTGGCGCTGAACCGCTTGCTGATGTTTCCGGCGATGTCGATCCGGATCATGTGGAACGGAACCCCCTCGGCACCGGGTTTCCGAAGGGTCGTGAAGCGGTGGCAAACTTGTTCGAATCCGACTCGAAAGCGGCGTCCGACGACGTCGATGTCGTAGCGCTCGTGCCGGCACGCATCGAGAAACGGACCGTAGGGCATGAGAACGGCGCCGGCGAAGTAGTTCGCGAGCGCCACGCGGGCGATCGCCTTGGACTCTTCGCTCGTCAAACGACCGTCGCCGACGATTCGGTCGATGGCTTGCCGCTCGGTGAGTAGAGCGATCTGGTGGGCCAGCTGGAACGTTCGCGAGCGCGTAGGGAGGAGCTCGCTCAACGTGAGGACCTTCTTCTCGACGTCGTATCGACGAAGAATTCCTCGCTCGGCGCCGCCTCGCGCCAGGCGCACGTGGACCCCATGCTCTTTGTCGAGCCAGCGAATGAGGCCGGGGTAGAGCGCTTCGGCGTCGAGGCGCGCCTTTCGCCAGAGCTCTTCCGCCGCCCCTTCCAGCTCGGGGAAGTAGTTCATTTCTTTCTGGACGAGATCCCCGACTTCTTCCGACGGCAGGCGCGATCGATCGACGCCCGCGCTGTCTCCCTCGAGGCGGGAGGCGAGCTCCGCGCTCGCCTCGCGCTGCGCCTTGTACGAGCTGTAGAGGGCGATGACGGCTTGGGCGACCTGGGGTGTATTCGCGGCGAACTCTCGAAGGTCCGACGAAGTGAGTCGAAAGGCGTCGAAGAGCACATCCGAAAACGCTTCCATCAGGTCGCTCACGAGTCGCGCTTCGTCGTCCGCGCCGAACGCGTGGAGGTCGACACCGAACATCTGGGCGAGCTTGATCAGGAGGGCCGCCGGCAGCGGGCGCCGGTTGGACTCAATGAGGTTGAGGTAGCTGGCCGAGATGCCGAGCCGCTCCGCCATTTGGACCTGAGTCAAAGCTTCGCGGCGCCGAAGGGCTCGGACCTTGGCTCCGAGCCGTGGAAGCTCTCGATTGACCTGGCTCATGGCGGCTGGGCTCCGTGCTTTGCAACGTTGACAACCTTACAACATGTCATTGACAGTTCTCAACGTGGCCTACTTGCCTCGACTTTTCGTGGACTTGATTGTTTTGACGCAGCGCCCAATTGTAAACGCTGATGGAGAAAGACTCGACGTTTCTGGCGCCCAGCGGGGTGAGTGGCACTGGGCCAATGCTTCCGGGTTACGAGCGAGTGCTGACCGCCGAAGCGCTCGCCTTCGTGGCCGATCTCGTCCGCACCTTCGGGTGGCGCGTGGATGAGCTCCTGGCCCGCCGCCGAGAGCGGCAGGCCCTTTTGGACGCGGGAGAGCCCTTGAACTTCCTCGAGGAGACGGCTCGCGTGCGCGCCGCAGACTGGACGGTGGCTCCGCTGCCGTCCGACCTGCTCGACCGCCGGGTGGAGATCACGGGTCCGACGGACCGAAAGATGGTCATCAACGCCCTCAACTCGGGCGCGAACGTGTTCATGGCCGACTTCGAAGATGCCAATAGCCCCACCTGGGGCAATCTGGTGGACGGTCAGCTCAACCTGATGGACGCGGTCCGGCGCTCGATTTCGATGGTCGTGCCGGAGACGGGGAAGCGGTACGCGCTCAAAGAGCGCGTCGCCGTTCTGTTCGTCCGTCCTCGGGGATGGCACTTGGTCGAGCGGCACCTGACCGTCGACGGCCGTCCGGTGCCGGGTGCGCTTTTCGACTTCGGACTCTTCTTCTTCCACAACGCCAAGGAGCAAGTCGCCCGCGGCACGGGTCCCTACTTCTACCTGCCGAAGATGGAGAGCTACCTCGAAGCGCGTCTGTGGAACGACGTGTTTCTGCACGCACAGTCCGCTCTTGGGATCCCTCGGGGAACCATCAAAGCGACGTGCCTCGTCGAGACGTTGCCGGCCGCATTCGAGATGGATGAGTTTCTCTGGGAGCTGCGCGAGCACTCGGCCGGCCTCAACTGCGGTCGCTGGGATTACATTTTCTCGTTCATCAAGAAACGTGCGACCGATCCTGCAGCGGTTTTGCCCGATCGCTCGCAAGTGACGATGGACAAGGGCTTTCTCGCCGCTTACGTGAAGCTGCTCATCCACACGTGCCACCGTCGCAAGGTGCATGCGATGGGGGGGATGGCCGCCCAAATCCCGATCAAAGACGACCCGGCCGCGAACGAGGTCGCGCTCGAAAGGGTGCGCGCCGACAAGTTGCGAGAGGTCAAGGCCGGTCACGACGGAACTTGGGTCGCCCATCCGGGCCTGGTGCCCCTCGCGAAGGCTGTCTTCGACGCGCATATGCTGGGGCCGAACCAGATCGACGTCCCACGAGAGTACGTGGAGGTGACGCGGGAAGAGCTGCTTGCAGTGCCGGACGGAACGCGCACGGAGCAAGGGCTGCGCCAAAACGTCCGCGTCGGCATCCAGTATCTCGAGGCCTGGCTGCGCGGCAATGGATGCGTGCCTCTCTATTCGCTCATGGAGGATGCCGCGACCGCGGAGATCTCGCGCGCGCAGGTGTGGCAGTGGCTGCATCACAAAGTGGCGGTCGGCGGAGAGCCGCTGACGGCTGAGCGATTCGTCCGGATCGTCGACGAAGAAATGCAGCGAGTGCGCCGGGAGGTAGGCGACGCCCGCTTCCAGAGCGGGCGCTTCCTCGAGGCCCGCGAGCTCTTCGTGCGGATGTGCACGTCACCGCGGTTCGAGGAATTTCTGACTCTACCGGCCTACGACCTCTTGAAGACCAAATAGGGAGGAGGGACGACTCTCATGTCTACCGCTACTGCAATGAAGCTAGAAAACATCGCCGACGACCGCGTGCATGCGCGGCGCTACGAGGGGATCGTTCGCCCGTACTCGAAGGCCGATGTCGATCGGCTCCGCGGGTCCGTGCACGTCGAACACACGCTCGCGTCGATGGGAGCGAGGCGCCTTTGGGAGCTTCTGCACACGGAGCCCTTCGTCGGAGCGCTCGGTGCGCTGACGGGCAACCAGGCCGTTCAAATGGTCCGCGCCGGTCTCAAGGCCATTTATGTTTCCGGTTGGCAGGTGGCGGCCGACGCGAACACGTCGGGGCAAATGTATCCCGACCAATCGCTCTATCCCGTCAACAGTGTTCCGACGGTCGTGCAGAAGATCAACGCTTCGCTCCAGCGCGCGGATCAAATCGAGCACGCAGAGGGGAAGGAAGGTCCCCACTGGTTCGCGCCCATCCTCGCCGACGGGGAGGCCGGCTTCGGCGGCCCTCTCAATGCCTTCGAGCTCATGAAGGCGATGATCGAAGCGGGAGCCGCGGGCGTCCACTTCGAAGATCAGCTGGCGAGCGAGAAGAAATGCGGTCACATGGGGGGCAAGGTCCTGGTTCCGACGAGCCAGTTCATCCGGACGCTCGTCGCCGCCCGCTTGGCCGCCGATGTCTGCGGCGTGCCGACGCTCCTCGTCGCGCGCACGGACGCCGACAGCGCCAAACTGATTACGAGCGATGTCGACGAACGCGATCGCCCGTTCATCGTCGACGACAAGCGGACTCCCGAGGGTTTCTTTCGGATCAAGAGCGGGGTCGACGCGGCCATCGCGCGCGCTCTCCACTACGCGCCCTATGCGGACATGGTCTGGTGCGAGACCAGCACGCCCGACCTGGGCGAGGCGCGGAGATTCTCCGAAGGCGTGCTCGCGAAATACCCCGGGAAGCTCCTCGCGTACAATTGCTCGCCGAGCTTCAATTGGAAGAAGAACTTGGACGACGCCACCATCGGGAGGTTTCAGCGCGAGCTCGCGGCGATGGGGTACAAGTTCCAGTTCGTGACGCTGGCCGGTTTTCATTCGCTGAACTTCACGATGTTCGAGCTTGCGCGGAAGTACCGGGAGCGCGGGATGGCCGCGTACAGCGATCTTCAACAGGCGGAGTTTGCGGCCGAGGCACACGGCTACTCGGCCACCCGCCATCAACGCGAAGTCGGTACGGGGTACTTCGATCAGGTCGCCGAAGTCATCTCGGGGGGAAGGGCATCGACGCTCGCGCTCGAGGGCTCGACGGAGACGAGGCAGTTCTGAGTCGAAACGCGAGGGTCGGCGTCGTCTAGCCCAGGAGCCGGCGCGGACGAGCTCGGCGAGCTCGTCTGCGCGCCGCTCTTAACCGACCTCGCGTGCGGTCC
>JBAULD010001069.1:0-5340 GCA_049578005.1 Polyangiaceae bacterium | reverse complement strand
GTTATCAGCAGATGGCCTGGTGGATGACCGGCGCGGCTCTGGACGTGAGCGTCGTGAGTTCGAGCGCCGCCGCCCAGCTCAATCCCCTGCTCTCGGCCCAGCATCCGCTCACGTTGGCCGACTACGTCGACTCCGCCGGTCAATATTGGCTGCAAGTGTCGGGCACGGAGACCAACGGCGTTCAACAGCAGTACTTCCCGTACCAGTACACGGTTGCTCCGGCGGCACTCTCGATCGCGCCCGGCCAGTATCCGGTGCTCACGGCGACGCCGCCGAGTTCGCAGCCGAGCGGAGGCTTCATTCGTCTCTTGGACTCCAGCCAAACCGAAGTCTGGATCGAAATCACCCAGATCTCTGTCAGCGCCACTGCGGGCGACCCGCTGTGCCAGACCCTGACGAGCGGCACGCTCACCGCCATCGTTCCAGCGACCTCCGGGAGCACGGCGCTGGTCGTCGGCGGCGGGAGCACGACCGTCGGGCAAGTCTTCGGGCCGACCACCGCGACCGCCCCGGCCGGCTGGAACATCGCCGTCACGTTCGCGGCCTCGAAGACGCAGGGAAGCTTCAAGTGACGCGCTTTGCGCTCCTGGCCATCGGGGTATTCGCGGTGCTCGTGGGGTGCTCCGGGCGCGGCGCCGATGACGCACCGGGAAACCTCGGAGGGGCGTATACCGTGCCCGGTGCCGAGCCCGGCGTGTCGTGCAGCACGCCGCAGACCGGATGTTCGTGCGGCGCGGAGGGACAGCTCGCTCCTTGCGGCGAAGTGCACGGCACGACCGCGACCGGACGGCCGAATTGTGAATTCGGTTATCGCCGCTGCGAGTCGGGCGCCTGGTCGGCCTGCGCCCAGCTTCAAGACCTGACGGGGCAGTCGGCGGTCACCGGCCTCCACACGCTCTCGCCTTCGCTCAACTTTGCGGACGCTGGGTGCTCGGGCGACCCGTGCGACCCATTCTGCGAAGCGTTCCCTGGCAACGTCCTCCCCGACGGCGGGGTCACCGTTCCGCTGGCGGCGGGGGGGACGGGCAGCACGGGGCTGGCGATCGCCCAGGATGCGGGGATCCAGGTCGACGCCGGCATCTATCACGTCCTCATTCCGGGGCAGGTCGCGTTCGATCCGATCAACGCGACGACGACCCTGAGCCCCGTCGACGTTTACTTCCTCTTCAACTCCACCCAGGAGATGTACTCGTCGTTCACGCAGCTCGAGTCACAGATGCCGTCGGTGGTCAGCACGATCGAGTCGAGCATCCCGAATACGGCCTTCGGCCTCGGCCGATTCACCAACTACAATTCGTGGCCCTACGCCAACCAGTCCGCGGCCAACACGGTCTATAGCAACCTGCTCGGGTTGACGACGGACACGTCGGCGGTGATCAACGCGTTCAACAACGTCACGGGGGGCGATTTCACGAACAAGCCGTACGTCGTCGCCCAATCCTCCGGAGTCGCCCTCTTCGACATGGCCTCCAATCAGGATCTGGGATCCTGGGCCGGGTTCCCCGCGTGGTACGGAGGAACGGTCAGCAGCAGCGACTACTGGTATGCCGTGGACAAGTACTGGGGACGATCGTACGAGGCACAGTGGTTCGGTAACTTCTATCAGCACCAGACCTGCCCTTCGGGGATGCTGGGCGCGCCCTGCTTTCGACCGAACGCGTTCCACGTCGTGCTTCTGATGCAGGACTCTCCGATGATGAACGGCCCGGCCGGGTCGTTCCCCTACTACCAATTCATGCCTCGGTACTTCCCCACGGTGAGCTGGGCGGATTACACGACCGAGAACTCCTGGTACTGGTGGGACGTTCAAGGCCCGAGCCTCGGAGGCACCGCGGCGGCACCCCAACAGGTCATCACGTTGCCCGCGGCCTCGGTCGCCCAACCGCAGACGTGGATGGGGTCGGCCTACAACAACGCGTCGAACTACAGCATCACGAAGACGACCGCCTACGACCCCAGCGCCGTCATGAAATGCACGTGGAACGGGACGGATTTGGGTACGGGGCCCGACGCCGAATTCGACTTCACGGTTCCTTCGAGCGTGACCTCCCAGCGCTTTTGGTTCGACACCGTCGGCTCCGCGTACGACACGATCCTGTACGTCGTGGACAAGAACTCGGGACTGCTCATGGCCTGTAGCGACGACAACTTCGCGTGGCTCAGCGCCGGGGGCATCGGGGTTCCAGGCGAAGAGATCGCGCAGTACAACTCGGCGGTCGTCGGTAGTCTACCGCCGGGAAGCTACCGCCTCGTCCTCGACTCGAACCCGACGCAGTCGCAGTTTCCCACCGACGTCAACCCTCTCTACTACGCGAGCTATCAGCTCAACATGTGGCCGGACCGGACCGACCCGATGGAGTCCGGTCCGAGCAACAATCCGCAGATGCACACGGCAGAGGCATCGACGCCGGGCTATCAGCAAATGCTGAACGCGCTCGCGACCCCGGGAATGAACGCCAAAGTCGGCGGTATCGACATGAGCGGAGCGACCTGCGGCCAGCCGGTCATCGCCTGGGAAAACCAGTTCACCCGCTGGTCGCTCGAAGGCATCGCGCAGGACACCGGGGCGGTGGCGAACGGCCAGCCGATCGTCATCAGCGTCAAGCAGGACGGAACGCCGGGGCCCGCCTCCGGATCGGATCCGCGTTGTCCGACCGCGAGCAATCTCGGCGGCGTCGTGACGAGCGCCATCGCCGAACTCACGAACAACCAGGCCCAGCCCATCACGGCCGTCCCTTTCGACTTCGACGACGCCACCGATTACGACGGGCCGCCAGGGGGCCCGCTCCTCCTCACCCCGTACAACGTGGACGACGCGACCTTCGTGGCCAGCATCACCGCGCAGCCGACCCCTGGGTGCACGGGGCCGAGCGGCAACCATTACGCGTCTTGTTTGCCCGGCTCGGCGCCGAATTTCCAGATTCAGTTCGCGCTCCCCACCTCGCCGGTCGCGGTGACGCAGTCGTCGGTGGATCAGATCTTCTATTTCAAGATCAACATTTTCGGCCAGAACACGCTGACTCCTCTCAGTGCCACACCGGTCGTACTCATCGTTCCGGCGCGCCCGCTGCCGACCAACGTCGACGTGTTCGAGGATTACGGGGTCACCTGCGGGTCCGGTACGGCGCCCGCGTGGGGTTTGTTCAACTGGGCCAGCACGACGCCTTCCGATTCGCGCATCGACTTTTTCGCGGCGTTCGCGACGAGCCCGGGGAGCGCCGACGGAGGGATCGACCAAGCTTCCGACTTGACCCCGGCTTTTGCGACGGCGCACGTGGGGCCGCCCGACACGGAGGTCGGAGCTTCTGACCTCGGCAAGTATTCAAAGGCAAACGGAATTCCGGCGAGCAATTCATTTTTGCGGATCCACGCGGTCCTGCGGGCCAGCAGCGACGGTTCGCAGTCCCCGACGCTCGCCAGCATGAATCTCCAGGTGGACTGCGCGCCGAGCGAGTGAACTGCGGGTAATCTCTCGCGCGTGACCAACCAGCCGCTCGATTTGTCCGCCATGCTCCGCGCAGCCCTCGACGCCGCGCGCGCCGCCGCTTCCCTCGTCGAGAAGGGCTGGCGGACGCGACCGGCCACGGATCACAAGCGCGCCCGCGTCGACCTCGTCACGCGTTTCGACCGCGAAAGCGAGGCGCTCTTGCGCGAGACGCTGTCGCGCACGACGCCCTTCCCAGTCGTTGGTGAAGAGGAAGGCGGCGAGCCCGCGCGCGGAGCGCGAGCGGCGACCTGGTACGTGGACCCGCTCGACGGGACCACCAACTTCGTCCACGGCCACCCGTTCTGGTGCGTGTCGGTCGGCCTCCTGGCCGAAACCGGTCCGTTGCTCGGTGCCGTGGTCGCGCCCTCGTTGCGGATCGAGTGGACGGGTGTGGCGGGCGACGGCGCGTATCGAAACGGAGCGCGTTGCTCCGTCAGCGATGTGGGACTGCTCGACGACGCCCTCCTGGCAACGGGGTTTCCCTACGACCGGCGTACCAGCGACGACAACAACTTCGACGCGTTCGTGGCCATCAAGAAAAAGTGCCAGGCCGTTCGCCGGTGCGGCTCGGCCGCGATCGACATGTGCCTCGTGGCCGACGGCACCTACGACGGCTATTGGGAGAAAAAACTCGGCCCTTGGGACGTGGCCGCGGGCAGCGCGATCGTGCTCGCCGCGGGCGGACGAGTCACCGATTACGCCGGGCGCCCGGCTGACGTGAGGCAGGGCGACGTCGTCGCCACGAACGGCCACATCCATGCCGAACTCGTGGCGGAGCTCGGCGCGGTCCTCTCGGCCTCAACCTGAGTCATTCTGGATTGGGGTCAACAAGCTGAATCGTTGCGCACTCGGGCGAGCGCCGATTCGCCTCGCCCCAGGTCGTCGAGCGCCTTCTCGCAGTCGTCGGCCACCAAGCGATGCCCGGCCAGCACCGCGAGATCGCGCGCCTTCTCGTACTCGTCGCGCGCGGCGCCCCGCTGGCCGAGCCTGCGCAAGAGCTTTGCCAGCAGCCTTCGTCCTCCGACGGCGTCCCAGGTGAACTCCTTGCCCTCGGCGTAGGCAATCCCCTGGCGGAGAAGCTTCTCGCCGTCGACGGTCTCTTTGATCCCGTCGAGGAACGCGAGCAGCATCCGGTTGTAGTTTGCGAAGCGTTCGTCGCCAGGCTCCCCGCAGAGCGCGAGGGACTGCTGGATGGCTCCGTACGCGCGCGGCGGATCCTCCATGTAGACGAGGATGTGGCCGAGGTTGTGGAGGTTGAGCATCGCCTCGTGGGCGAGCCCCATCTCGCGAGCGAGCTGAGTCGCCTCCTCGCACCGCTGGACTGCGGACCGGAAGTCGCGGGTGAAATAGTCGACCAGCGCACGCGCTCTCGCGCGTTCGAGCGCCGCCATCGGGTCGTGAGGAAGCAAACGGCCGGCCTCGTCGAGACGGGCGAGCGCCGTGTCGCGGTCCCCGATCGCTGCGTGTGACTGAGCCGCGTGGAGCGCGATGCGGTGCTCCTCGTCCGCGTCGCCCGACGCGTGCGCCACCGTCCGAATCTCCCCGAGCACGACCAGCGCCCGCCTGAAATCTCCCTGGCGCGCTGCGAGCTCCACCTCCGCCAGGAGCACCGGCCTGACGAGCCGCGGATCGGCGAGTCCGATCGCCCTCGCCTCGGACAGCCTCGCCCGGGCCGCCGCGATCTGATTCACGGCAGCGAGCACCTGACCGGACGCGACTCGTGCGCGAACCTGCTCGCCGAGAGCGCCCGCGCGGTCCGCTCGTTCGACGACCGAATCGCAGAGCTCTTTGGCGCCGGATAGCGCGCGCACGAAGCGGACGGCCGACGCGAGCCGCTCCAGCCAGGTCACGAG
>JBAULD010001068.1:0-1683 GCA_049578005.1 Polyangiaceae bacterium | reverse complement strand
GGGACTGCTCAACATCAAGTTCGCCGGCTTGACGTCGCGGTGGACGAACCCACGACGGTGCACAGCGTCCAAGGCCAGGGAGATATCCCTGCCGATCCGCCAGACGCACGCGGGCTGGCACAACGGGGGCCGGGCCGAAGGGTCCGGCTGGCCCCCGTACCGGGCCGCACGCAGTACCTGCCCGAGCGTTGGCCCCTCGAGCAAGTCCGAGACGAGGTACGTGGCTCCGTCGTCGGCCACGCCGACATCCAGGACTCGCAGGATGTTCGGGTGCCTGAAGACGTTCATCTGCAGCTCGGCTTCGCGCTCGAACTGTTGCTCGAACCGCCGAACCTGTTTCTTCGACCAGCGAACACGGTCGCCGAAGGGAAGGCGAAGGATCTTGAGCGCGCGCCTCGTGGTGGGCGAGGAGCGATGAGAGACCTCGAGCACGACTCCGCCGCCGCCGTGGCCGAGCGTGCGGTGCACGCGCCAGTGCCCGACGAACTTTCCTTCGACGTACGGACCGCGAATGGTCACGAGCTTCCGACGAGCGATGTCTAACTCCTCGCCCGAGCCTGCCCTCCGGATGCCCGCGAACCTAGACGTCACGCCGACCGAGAGTCTACCTCACCGCGTTGCCGCGCGCCGCCGCTCACAGATCGGGCGTGTCGGGTCGGATGACGAAGGTGCCGGGCGGGCTATCGGATGATGGGCGAGGCGGCTCGCGCTTGGTGCCGGTCGTTGCGTGTGGCGGGACTGGGACCGCGCGCGCAGGGGCCGGTTGCGTCGTGGGAACCGGCGGCAGGGCAGCGCCCTTCGGACTTGGCGCAGCTTCCTCCCAGGAGGACGCGTCCTCGAGCACGGCGTTCTGCGCGGCGGCCGACGGAGCCCCCACGCGGGTGGGACGGGCCGTCGGGTTTTTCGCGGAGGCCTTCTTCTTCGTTCTCGTTCGGCGGGCCTTACCCTGGCTCTGGGCAAAGTAGGCTTTGAGCAAATCGGCACTGATGGCGACTCCTCGCTGGGTCATCATCGCGGCCAGGGACTTCCACGACCATCCACGCTTGGCGAGGTCGCCGATCGTCGGAGCGAGCCCTCGCACGAGCTCGAGCTTGGAGTACTCGGTGGGCTTTTCGTCCGGAGGCGCTGCGGGCGCCTGCTCGAACATGGCTTTCAAGTTGTCGAACACGTCTTGACCGAAGGTCGCACGGCGGGGGGAAGGCATGGCCAAACGCTCCTTGCGATCGGCAAAAGGGACATATCGCACGCCACCGCCGAACGCACGGTGAGAACGCCACGCTCGTCGCCAGTCGTCCACTGGGGAAAATCCCCAGTGGAAAGCGGGGGCCGTGAATGGTTACTCCAAAAACATGACGGGTTGCACGCGCCGAGCTCCCTCCCACGGCCCAATGCGCGACTTCGCGGTCGCACCCGTGTTGCGCGCGTCGAGGGCCTCGCACGTGCGGAGGACGAAGACGGGATCGTGCGCGGAAACCCGGAGCGAAGCGGAGGGCAAGATAAAGGCTGGCGCCAGAATGGGCTTACGCCCGGAGATTGCTGCCATTTTTCGACGTCGCCCGGAGCGGGTGAAAATCGCCCGTTTTGGGTCTGAGCGGGCTGCGCGCAAGGGAAGGCTGGTGTCGCGATGAGTCCTTCGCGTGCGCCCGACGACGCGGATCGGCTGCGGCCGCGGATGGGCAAGAG
>JBAULD010001067.1:0-7743 GCA_049578005.1 Polyangiaceae bacterium | reverse complement strand
GTCGTGACGATGTCCACCGACATCGTCACGTGAAGAAACTTCGTCGGATCCGAGTCGATCTTCGCCAATTGAAGCGCCGTGAAGCGCACCTTCCCGGTGACGTCCTGGCCGGTGTCGTCGTAAGCGACCCACATCTCCCCCAGGAACACTCCGAAGGCGAGGACCGGGTTCGTGGTGACGTCCAGCGAATAAGCGCTGAAATCGAAGACGGGAGTCTTGGCTCGGCAACCCGCCTGCGTGCACTTCGTCGTGAACGCGACCGGTCCGAAGTCGGTGCCGGCGCCAAAGCCCTGGTACCAATCCCACTCACCCGGCTCGTGCGGCCGAGGCGCGACGTTCACGAAAGAGCGCGCGATGGCCTTCGGCAACGACTTCGTATCGTACTGCCCGTTGACGAAGACCTCGCCGGTCGGCGAAGCCGCCTGCAAATCCGAGAGCGTGTAGAAGGTTTGGTGTGGAGGGGCCTCGAGGTGCTGCGGCGAAAGGAAACCCTGATATGGGCACCCCGAACCGAGGGCCTCGACGACCAAGGTCACCGGCTTCGTGATGCCGGACCACTCCAAGTGCCAGAGCGGCCCGGGTCCCTGAAAGGCGGCCCGCGCGAAGCGCTCCTTCCCTGCCGCGAGCTCGGTGTGCCGCTGAATCGCCCGATAGAATACGGCCATCAGAGGCTGCGTCCCGCTCGCGTGCGACCGCAGCACCTGGAACTCCGGCGACGGCGCGAGCGTATCGCCGGTGTGAGAAGCGAGCTCCTCGTCGGTGAAATAGTACTGGGCACGCTGGGTCCAGCCCTGTCCCGCGACGACGCCCGAAACTTGAGACGAGTATACGGTGCGCGTCGCCGCGCTCGCCGTCGACGGAGCGTAAAAGACGATGCCGTCGTCACGCCATCCTCGATTCAAGAGATCTCGTCGCTTGGTCGTATCCGTCGTATAGATCTTCAGCCGCGTCTCGCGCCATCCGACTTCGTCGTCGGTCGGGTGTCCCGCGAGAGCGTACACGGGCGATCGGTCGCCCGCGGCCGTGACGAACACGTAGCCGAGCACCGGATTGGCAGGGACTTCGTCGTGCCATGTCGATTGGCTGGCGACGACCAGGCCCCTGTCGCGAGCGTCGAGGCTGTTCGCGAGATCGAACGTTTGCCTCAGGCCCGCGCAGCGATAAATGGCATTGGCCACGCGAACCGAACCGTCGGCACCGACGGAGACGTCCCCGTCCGCGGGGAGGGGATAGACTCGATAGTCGACCGCGCCTTCGACCGGGTCGAACTCGATCCCGGCCGAGTCTTCCCGCTGCACGGCCACGACGTTCGTGAGCGCCGGGAGCGGCGGGAGCCGGGTCGACGGATTCGCGCTCGAGCGCGCGATGCTCGTGTCGGCTCCGGACTGCGCACGCGCGTCGATCACGGGCGCTCGCACCGGCGCACCGCCTTCGGGCAGCGGACCGCCCCCGTGGGTCTCCTCCGAGGAGACGCCCGAAAGCGAGGCATCACGCGTCCTTGCCGGACATCCGACGAGGAGAAGCGCACATACGCAAAGCGCCATGCTCGGCCGGGCATCCATGGGTTCCTCGTTGTAGCGCGGGCAACGAGCTAGACGCAGCCGGTCTCGGCTCTTACGATGCATGCCGCGAGCCGAATCGACTGCAAGACTCATGGGCAAAGCGCTCTCTCTCAGCATCTTGATTGCGATGTTCTGGATCCCGATCTTTTACGCGGGTGAGCCTCGGCAGAAGCGCGGCCTGCGAAAGGTCGTCACTCGGTTCGCCGTGTATTGCGCGATCTACGTCGTGCTAATCCTATACGTCGCGCCTCGGCTCGGCTGACGGCTCCACGGTCCACCCGCCCACGAGAGCGGGAAGACGGCCCGCCACCGAGAGGCTCACGCCGACCATCACGTTCGTGGTCCCGCCGTTGAAGCCGAGGTCGCCCCACATCTCCAAGATGCACACGACGAGCGCGACCACACCCACGAGCGCCGCGGTGCGTGGGACCGGGGCGCGAGCGGCGCGATAGGCGCGCATGTGTAAGAACACGGCGACCGGAACGACTTGGAACGTTCCCACGAAGCCCAGCAGCCCGGAGAACGCCAGGACGCCGAGGAAGCTGTTGTGCGGCATGTACCGGTATTGCGGGAATCCACCGGCTATGTTGACGGCAGCCACGAGCTCGAAATACTCGTGTCCCCAGCCGATCCCCAAGAGCGGGTTCGACTTCAGCGTCTTGGTGAGGTTGTAGTTCTCGATGTCGCGCATCACGCTCGACGAGTCTTGATGTTCTCCGAACATCGTCGAGATCGAGCCGACCGGCTTGAATATCCCCGTGGGCTGCCCCCATCCAATCGCGATGTAGACGAGGAGAAGAGGAGAGATCGTCAGCAGAAACACGTTCATTCGCCGCTTGAACTTGTCTTTCGGCAAAAGAAAATAAATGAGCGCGAGTCCTGCCACGACGGCCAACCACGCCAGGCGCCGATTGTTCAAGTGGATCGAAAGGACGATGGGGATCGCTGCAAGCGCGGCCCATAGCCCCGCGCGTAGCGTGCGCCGGTGGGTCGCGTGGGCGAGGAGGATGATGAGCCCCGTCACGAAAAGGGACGTGTCCTGGTGCTCGGTCAGGGCGATGAGCTCCGTGGAGAGATGGCGAGCCACCAGAAACCAGAAGAGGAGGAGAACGAACGCTCGATAGAGCGTCGCGAACAGAACGACTTTCCCCAAGCCTTCGATGTGGCGAACCGTACGGCACGTCGCCATGAGCATGTGGGCGACGACCATTCCGATGACGAACTGGTGCAGCTGAAACATCGTCTGGTACGCGCTCCCCCCCTGGAGCACGATCCCCCAAATCCAGGCTGCCGCGAGGGAAACGAACGTAATCCGAATCGATTTCAAGAGAGGCGCGACGCGGCCTCGTCGAGCTCCTGGCTGCGCGAGCGCGACCGCCGTCGTTGCGAACACCAAGAGGTCCCACAACGGAAAGTGAATGAGGGGGAGACCCGTGAAGATGGCATTCCCGACCGTCGTGAGCGGCGTGGACCACTTCCCCTGGAAGATGCTCGGTTGTACCTCGGCCGTGAGCGCCAACCATACGAGGACGAAGGCGAACCGACGCGTCACCCGGCGGAGGATGCCAGAGCGGCTGCGGGGACGGGACGCATTTCTGGGGCCGCGCGTTTGCGGGCTAGCCGGGGGAGGGGCCGACGGCGGCTGCCCGAACTCGCGCGAAACGAATGGCGAGCGTCTGGGCCATGTGCGACCATTCACGAGGGTTCACACTCGCGTGAGCATGACCGCGCTGGCGAGGCTGGCGGCGATGGCGCCCTGACGGTAGAGTCCCGAAAAGATGGCAGCCCCGCGCGATCGGGCCGCATTCGACCGAGGGGCGGTTGATGGTCAGCGCTCGGGCTCCGTGGGAAGCGTGCGCAGCGGTTCGAACCGGGCCGAATCGATGGAGGTTTGAATCGTGCAGCACCATCCGGCACTTCCCACCGGTCTCAGCGAATCGGGGTCAGCCGCCCGCGAGGCGGGCGAAGTCGCCGCCGCCGTCCGCAACGCACTGAAGCTCGGTAGCTCCCTCATCGCCACTTGGTCGGTGGCGATGATCGTCAAGCTGCAGGTCCCCGCCCACCTCGGGCCCGTCCGGCAGGGCCACTTCGGCTTCGCCGAGAGCTTTGCGACCGTCTTCTTCACCTGCATCGGCCTCGGGATCGACACCTACATCTTGAAAGAGGTGTCGGTCCGGCCCGACCACGCCTCCGACGTCGTGGGGGGAACGTTCGCGCTCCGGGGCTTGATGAGCGCGGCGATCTTGGCCGCGATGACGGCGACCCTCTGGATCACCCACCGTCCCGCCGAGACCGTGCTGACCGCCGGAGTGTTCGGATTCGCTTACGTCGTGATGACCAACAATAACACCCTAGCCGTGGTGCTACAGGCGGCGTGGCGTGTCGGGTGGGTTGCCGCTTCGAACGTGACGACGAAGATCGTGTGGGGCCTGGGGCTCCTGCTAGGGCTGCACTTCGACGCGCCTCTTCCGCTCCTAGCCGCGGCATACTTGTCGGCCGAGCTCCTCAAAACGGTGTTGCTGGTGCCCGCGGCACGACGAGAGGCCGGGCTTCGCTATCGCGTCGACGTTAGCGCCGTGCGCAAGGCCGTCGTGGCGAGCGTTCCGTATTTCGTCAACGCGCTGGCCCTCGGCGTCCTCGGGAACCTGGGCCTGTCGGTCTTGGAGTTCGTCGGGCGCGACGAGAGCGAAGTCGGGTGGTTCGCGGCCGACCTGAACATGAGTTACCTCTGCATGCTGCTCACTCCGCTACTCGGGTGGGTCGTGATGCCGATGCTCTCGCGCGCGTACGCCCGCTCGGAGGCAGAAGGCTTCGCCATGCTCCGACGAATCCTCCAAGGCCTCGTCATCGTCGTCGCCCCGCTCACCGTCCTCACGTCGGCCGGTGCAGACGTTCTCGTGCGCATTGCCTTTCACGACAAATTCGCGCCGGCGGCCACCGGTCTTTCCATTTTGTCGCTCGTATTCGTGATGACATATCTCGATACCATGCTCGCGATCGCCCTCACGATCGTGGGTCGAGGATGGTCGGTGACGCTCATCTCCGTGAGCTCGGTTTTCATCAATGCCGCGCTGATGCTGGCGTTCGTTCCGATGGGTCGTCGGCTTCTCGGTACCGGCGGCGAGTGCGCCGGGGCGGCAGCCGCCGTCATCGCAACCGAGGTCTGCGTGCTCATCGGGATGGTGTCCCGGTTCAAGGAGTCGCCGCTCGACAACATTGTCTTGTCCGTGCTCGCGAAGAGCGTAGTCGTCGGAGCTGTGGTCCTGTGGGTGGACCGGCAACTGCGCGGCCTCGGGTCGGTGCGATTGGCTCTCGATGCGTTGCTCTACACGGCAATGGCGCTTGGTTTGCGCGTCGTGACGATAGCCGAGCTTCGGGGCGCATACCGGCTGGTGCGGTCGCGCGGTGCGACGTCGTCGCCCCCGCCTGGACCTCGTTCCAGTGACACGAACGAACGCTGACGTCCTCGCCCGACCGAAAGCTGCTTGGTCGCGACCGTGACGGCATGATAGTTTGTAGATCCGTGGTGAACGAAGGCGCACTCCGAGTGAGCGTCGTTCTCGCGACGTACAACCGCCTGGATTTACTCCAGCGCCTTCTTGGTTGTCTGTCGCGACAGACGCTTCCGAAGGACCAATTCGAAGTGATCGTCGTCGACGACGGCTCCAAGGTGCCGGTCGCCGAGCGCATCGATACCGGGCGCTACCCCTTCTCGCTGAAGGTCCTCACCCAGTCCAACGCCGGACCCGCCGCGGCGCGCCATCGCGGCGCCGTCCAGGCCCGCGCCCCCATCCTCGTGTTCGTCGACGACGACATGGACTTGCCCCCGCGCTTTCTCGAGATCCACCTCGGGTATCACGCGACCGGGCGGCCGACCGCCGTCTTCGGGCGCTACCTCTCCGATCCGAAGATCGGAGAAAAGTCGATATTCGAGCGATATCACGGCCTCAAGTGGGACGAACTCGCGAGCGCGGCCGAGCGCGGTGAGCTCGTGGTCGACGGAACGCTCCTCGCCACCGGCAACGCGTCGATGCGCCGAGAAGACTACTTGCGGGTGGGCGGTCTCGATTTGTCCCTCCCGAGAGCGGAAGACATGGCGCTCGGACTCGATCTCGAAGAGCTCGGCGTACACCTCGTCTTCTCGAATGCCGCGTACTCGGTTCACCTGTCCGACCACACGCAGCCGGAGAAATGGCGTGGCCGGGCGTTCATTCACGGCAAGCTCGAACCAGGCATCGCACGCAAGCATCCTCGGATGGCTCACGCAGATCCATGGCGGTTCGCATTTTCCTTGCCCCTCGCCGGGCGGGTCCTTTGCTTGCCGGCGATCGTCGCTCCCCGGCTCGGCGAAAAAATCGCTGCGACGACGTTCAAGATGGCTGAAGTCGTCGACAAACTCGGTTTCGAGCGGCCCGCCCTGCGCGCGACAGGGCTGGTCTTCGGAATGGAGTACTTCCGAGGGATGCGGGAAGAAGCCGGGTCACTCCGCGCAATGGCCGCCGGCTGCCTGAACTTCTTGAGGAAGGCCGCGGCTTCGCAGCGCCCGACGCGAGGCGTACCCATCTGGCTTGCTCGCCGGCTGGCCGAAATCTCGCCGTCGCGCGACTGAACCCGCGATTGTTCTCGGGCCGACTCTCCTCGGGCGTACCGGGCGCACCCGGTGTCCCGGCGGGTTTCTCGTCCGCAGCATCTACGCGCTGGTCGGGAATACCCCGGGCAGGGAGCCGTCGGCCGCGGCCGTCCGACCATCGAGGGAGGCGTCGATGGCGCCCTTCACGTCGCGGCAGAACGCTTCGAGCGTATGGTGCTTCTCGACGTATGCGCGCGCCGCCCGTCCCATCGTGGCAGCACGATCGGGGTCGTTCCAAAGGGACAGAATCGCGGCACGCAGTGCGTCCGCGTCGCCCACCGGGACGAAGATGCCCGTCACGCCCTCCTGGATGACGTCGACTTGCCCGCGCGTCCGCGAGCAGATGACCGGCTTGCCCATGGCCATCGCTTCGAGGATTACGTTGACGCCGTTGTCGGTATCCGAACGTTGCAGAGGAACGACCACGAATTTCGAGCGCGCGTACAGCTCGCGCAGCTCGCCAGCAGGTTTGCGCCCGATCGTGACGTTGCTGCTCGCCGCTGCCGCGAAGCCTTGCGCATTCATGCGTCGCGCGAAACCGAAGCGGTCGACGCGCACGTGATCGGTCGCGATGTGGCAGCGGATGTCGGTGCCCCGCAGCGCATCGAGGAGCGTCGGATAGTCGCGCATTTCTGCGCCAGCGCTCGAGATCCCATCGACACGACTCTCGCGCGGACTCCAGAAAAGCTGATCGACGAAATGTCTGATTAAATAGATTTTCTCCGCCGGCAGGCCGAGCTCTTCGATGGCATACCTGCGTTGCACCGAGCTCCAGGTCACGATCGCGTGCAGCCGGTTCCCGAAGGCGCGCAGCGGCGCGCGCATACTCGGCCGCGAGAACCAGTAGAGCATCGCGATGTGCGGCTTTCCGCCGTTCAAGAAGCGGTCGAGCGTCATCAGGGTCATCGATACGCGCTCGCTCCACGTCACGATCACGTCGTATTCGTTTCGACGGCGATGGACCTCTGCTGCCAGTCGTGCCCACGCCGGGATCAAGCGATGACTAGGATTCGCCGGGAGTGTGTCGAGGGTCGATTCGTCGTACTTCTTTTCGAAAAGATCGTCGAATAAGTAACCGCGCCGCGCCGTGCCGCCCGTCGGGTCCCGGACAGCGTCAGCCTCCGTGCGCCCCTGCACCGCAAGCGCCAATCGTCGCGTCGTCACTGAGTCGACTCCTTATTTATCGGATAGGCGCGTATGGTGTCAGATGTCCGATTCTCGCTCAAGTGGGACCATCTTGTCTAGTGCAGCGCCGTCCACTTGATTGATGCCATCTCGACGGCGCTGCCCTAGACTACGATTCGCCAATGAAACCGCGTATCGGATTCGTGCTCGAGCAGGGGCTCGGCCACGTCGCTTACGGCATGAGCCTGCGGCGAGCGCTGGCGGGTCGCGACGACATGGAGTGCGTTTGGCTCGAAGTGTCTTTCTCGAACGACGGATTCGAGCGCCTCCCCTTCCTCGGAGGCAATTACGCCTTCCGAGGGAACGTCCGCGCCCGGCATGCGATCGCCGCAGCCCGTCGCGCCGGGCCGCTCGACGCGCTCTTCA
>JBAULD010001066.1:0-10611 GCA_049578005.1 Polyangiaceae bacterium | reverse complement strand
CTCTTGCCCATTCGAGGACGCAGAAAACGAGACCTTGGCCCGTCGCTTTTTGGCGGCCGAGCGTTCCTCCGCTCGCGACCGGCTTGCCGGTAACGACTCCCTTGACCATCTGCTTTTGCGCGGAGCCCACCATGTTCGAAAAGGTGTCCATCATCCACGCCATGATCTGGCTATTCGTACCCACGTCCGGCGCGGGGATGTCGTATTCGGGGCCGATATTCTCGCCCAGAGCGTGGGTGAATCGGCGGGTGACGCGCTGGAGTTCGGACTTGGACACCGAGTGCGGATCGAACTTGATCCCTCCCTTTCCTCCCCCGAACGGCAGCCGCAGCAGCGCCGACTTCCAAGTCATCATCGCGGCGAGCGCTTTGACGTCGTCGAGCGAAACCTGGGGATGATATCGAATGCCGCCTTTGAACGGACCCAGCAGGTTGTTGTGCTGCACTCGATAACCCTTGAAGAGACGCACTTCGCCGCTGTCGAGCCGGACAGGAAAGTTGACGATGATCTCGTTTTTCGGCTGGCTCAAGATCGTCTGCACGTACGGCTCGACCTTCGCAACCCTCGCGGCACGATCCAGGTACTCCTGGATGGCCTTGTAGAAGTCGTACTCTTTGAGTGAGCCCTGTCGTGACGGAGGCGGAGCGCTCGAGAGCGTGGTCGATTTGTCGTTCATCGCCTCGGAGCTTAGCGTGGAGCGTGTACCCCCGCGACTCGAGCGAAGCCCCCGCCGGCCACTCAGCTGCGAACCAACCGCGAGTAAAAGAACACGACGACGGCGGTCATGATCAACGCGTCGACCCGATCGAGCACCCCGCCGTGGCCCGGGACGATCCTGCCCGAGTCCTTCACGCCCGTAGAACGTTTGAGCAGCGACTCGCCGAGATCGCCGGCTTGCCCGAGCACACCGCCGACTACGCCGAGTCCGATGGCGTGCAAAAGGGGGAGCTCGCCGCGCAGGTAGACGAGGGTGCCGAGGACCGCCCAGACGACGCTCGCGACCAGCCCTCCGATGCCCCCCTCGATGGTCTTCTTCGGCGAAACCGCCTCGTAGAGCGGGTGTCGGCCCGCAAAGCGACCGGCGAAATAAGCGCCGGTATCCGTGAACCACGCGAGGCCCAGCGCGAGCAGAACCAAGCCCGGGGCCGCCGTCCCCGACGCCTCCCGGGTTACCGCGAGCAGCGTGAGCGGTACAGCGACCAGGAGCGGCCCTACGCCGAGGGCGAACGCGCGGTGGGCGGCCGTCTCGATGGCGCCGAGGCGAACGAGGGTGACGAGCAGGCCGCTCAGGGGCACGCCGACGAGCACCGCGAGGAGCGCGTCCGCGTCGTCGTAGCGCAGGTACACGATCCCGGAGGCGACCGCCGAAAGGAAGATGCCGACCCACTGGGCGGTGCGGTCGTGCGGATGCGTCATCGCGAAGAGCTCGCGCGCACCGACCAACGATGCCCCGAGGACGATCAAGTAGAACGCCCAGGGGGGCGCAAAATAATTGGTGCCGAGTATGACCGGCAGGCCGACCGCGGCGGTCGCCAGGCGAACAGTGAGGTTGGACGGCGCCGGCCCCATCTAGATCGCGATGCGCGTGATGGGCGCCGAGGCGGCGGCGAGCGCAGAGGCCACCGGGGCCGCAGGCGAAATCTGGGCGGCAACCGGTGCGCCGACGTGACCGAAGCGGCGCTCGCGCGTTTGAAACGAGGCGATAGCCGCGAAGAGGTCCCGCTCGGAGAAGTCCGGCCAAAGCACGTCGGCGAAGTGAAGCTCCGCGTACGCGAGGCCGTAAAGCAAGAAATTGGAGATCCGTCGCTCGCCGCCGGTGCGGATTACGAGATCGGGATCGCCCACCGCGAGGCTCGGCATGTGCTCGCGCATCGCCTCGGGCGTGACGTCGTCCGGACTGATCCTCCCGGCGGCCACGGCTCGCGCGAGCTCACGCGCGGCGTGCGCGATCTCTTCTCGCCCCCCATAGGAGAGCGCGAGCGTGAGCGTCATTGCGCCGTTCTCCGAACTATCTCGCCTCAGCGGATCGAGCACCGCGCGCACGAGCGCCGGTAGCCGCCCGAGGTTGCCGACGGCGTTCAGGCGAATGCCGTTGTCGAGAATCTCGTCGCGCTCCGTCAGCAGAAACTCTCGCAGGAGCTGCATCAGCGCGTCGACCTCGTCCTCGGGTCGCTCCCAGTTTTGCTCGCTGAACGCATAGAGCGTCAGGGCCCTCAGGCCGAGACGGCGCGCCACCCGCACGGTGCGGCGGACAGCCAGTGCCCCCTCGCGGTGGCCGGCCGCGCGCGGTTGCCCTCGCAATTGGGCCCAGCGGCCGTTGCCGTCCATGATGATGCCGACATGCCCGGGGAGGTTACGGGCTCCGACGAATTCCATGCCTATCGCACGGCAGGTATCATGAGGTGGCGCAAGCGGGCAATGCGAGGGTTGAGGCAGCCCGCGCTAGCAAGGCGTGGACTCGGCCGTGGTAGCGCCGCTGGCCCCCCAGCGCCCACGTGTTACCGTTCCCTTGTTCCGTGTGCGTGAATTGCGTGAGGGCCCGAAAATCGCGGGGCTCGCGTCCCAGTGGAGGCAGAAAGTCTCCAGCTCGCTCCGAGCGTGGTCAACATCGGACACCCTAGAGAAGACGCCCAAAACGCAGATGCGGTCCCGCGACGTCACCATCCCGCTCACCCTATGGATTTGCGCCGCACTGTGCGCGCATTTCCTGTTCGGCACGGGTGGGCTCGTGGTGGCTCAAATGCACGACGATCGCTCCGAGCTCTGGAAGCTGTCGCGCCAGGCGAGCAGCCTGGCCCAACGCAACGAGCAAACGTTTGAGGTTGCACTGGGCGAACCGGTCGAAGACCCGAAGAGCGCGACGGAACGCCCACCGCCGCCGAAGCCGCCCGACCAGCCGGTACCCACACCGACGGCAACTCAGAAGCCCGAAGAGAAAAAGCCCCCCAAAGTCGCGACCGAGCCGAAGAAGCTCGCCGTTGTCGAAAAGAAGGAAACCGACAAGAAGCCGCTCGTCTTGCCCGAGGACCCGCTCAAAGACCGGCGCATCGCCGTGCGTCAGCACGCGAAGCCCAACCAGCAAGACAACCCAGAGGCGAAGTTCATCGCAGACGAGGCAAACCACGTCGAGAAAGAGACGGCGGCGACCCAGACATCCCACGACCGCGACGACGAGAACCCGACGCCGGGTGGAAACCATCCGGGGAGCGACAAGCGGCCGGGCGACAGCGAAAAGACGCGCATCGCCGAGAGCGAGGAGCACGCAGGGGAAAAGAACCGGGCGCCCGGTGAGAAAGGTACCGACATCGACGTCGTCCACGAGCCCAAGCTGCCGAAGCCGGCCAGCGCCGCGCCGGCAGCGGCGGCTCCGCAGCAGGCCGCGGCCGGCAACTCCAGGCCGCCTGCTCCGGCCCAAACGCCTCAGCCGGAAGCGCAGGCTCAGGCGGCTGCCGGGGGGGCGACGCCCGCCTCGCCGGACGTCGAAAACTCGCCGACCGGAGGATGGACCTTCAATCCCGCGCGTCCGAGCGGAGCACCCGGCGCGACGCCTGAGCCGATCGCGGGCGCCGGCAAGCCTGCCCTTCCGGGGGGCAAGCTCTGGTCGCTGCCCGGGCTGGGGCAGGGTTCGGCGGCCGGGTCGATGAACGTGAACCTCAATCCGAGCCAAATCGCCGCGGTCGTCGGATCGGACAATTTGCGAAAGCTCCGAGAGGCCGACGGCGAGCGTCGCAAGAGCGAACACCGAGGCTCGTTCGCGGCTTCGAACTTCGAGCGGTGGCGCAGCGCCATCGAGAACTACGTTTCCAGCGTCAAAGAGGGCAACCAGACGTCGCTCAACACAGCCGCGGTCCCGTTCGCCTCGTATCTCAACGGGATGCACAACCGCATCCATCCCATCTTCGCGGAGTCGTTTCTCGAGTCGCTCGATTCACTGCCCGCGGGTCACCCGATGAACGACAAGCACCTCGTGACGAAACTCGAGATCGTGCTGACGCGGGAAGGGCACCTGAAAAAGATGGGCATCGTCAAAACGAGCGGCATCACAGCATTCGACATCGCAGCGCTCGATTCCGTCGACCGCGCCCAGCCGTTCGGGCCTCCGCCGAACGCCATCGTATCTCCGGACGGCAACGTGTATCTTTGGTGGGAGTTCCACCGCGACGAGGTCTACGCTTGCTCCACGCAGGGCGCGCGCCCGTTCATTTTGAACACACCGGGCCCGAAGAACGAGGAACCTCTCCAGCCGCCGTCGCCCCCGGGTTCCCCGGGACCCGGCAAGGAGCGCACTCCACCCGCCGGTCCGAACGATGCGCGTGAGGGGGCTCTTCCGCGCAGACCGCATCCGACGCTTGCGCAGCGCGGAACGTGATGGAGTAGGCTGCCGGCGCGTGACATGAGCACGGCCGAAGCTACAGACGGGACGTCCCCGGCGCCGGCCGGACCGGGTGAGAGCCTGGACGCGGCCTCGCCCCACGAAGGCGGCGTGGCACCGACGCGTTCGCGCGTTCCGCCCGGGTCCCCGGCGCTGGCCGCCGGATGGCTTGTACGGACGACGGCATTCTCTGCGATCGCGGCCGGAGTGATGGGGCTCATCGTAGCGCCCGGAGTTCGAGGCAACGCGAACGAACAGGTGGTCGTCGCGATCGAGCGCACCGCCGCGGCCCTCACGTATCTGACGGTGGAGCTCCTGGTCACGGTGCTCCTTTGGGGCGCACTCGAGATCGCGAGGACGCGGGCAGTGGGTATCCTCGCACGCGTCGCGCTCATCGGCGGCGGAGCCGCCGTCATCGCCATCTCGGCACCGGGATTGCGCGAGCGGCTTCCCCCCTCGTACGCAGTGCTCGTGGCCGCAGCAGCCACCGTCGCCGTGATCGGGGGCGGATCGGTGGCCGCGCGCGCCCCGCACACGCGCGCCCTGGCCGGCGTGCTTTTCATGCTGGCGTTTGCAGCGCTGGCAAGGCTTGCGGCCTGGGAGCTCGCGACTGCCGCGGGGGAGCGCGCGAGCGTTCAGCTCTTCGGCGTGAGTCGAAGTTTGGCGACGACGGGGGTGCTGCTCGAGGCGGCGGCCCAGATGATCGCCGTCACCTGGCTGGGCACACGGAACCGATCGGCTGGACAGGTGGGGTCGACCGTCGCGCTCATCGCGGCCTTCGTCATCACCTGGGGCGTCGCGCGGGGGATGCACACGGGCCCGTCGCTTTGGCAGGTGGTGCTTCGCACGGCGCTGGCAGACGCGCCCGGCGTGCCTCCACCCTACGGTCTGGACGCAGTCGCGACGTTCCTGGTCCCCGCGTCATTGCTGCTTGCGCTCGCATCCGCCGTCCAACCGAAACAGGTGGTCGTCGTCGTCGCCACGATGGCGCTCGCGTTGGTCTCCCGCGGGGCCTTCGACGCGCCGCTCCGAGCAATGTGCGCGGTAGCCGCCTCCCAATGGGCGGCGCTGGCCTGGGCCGACGAGCGCTCCATGTGGAGACGGTCCAAGTCCTAGCCCATTCTCAGAGCGGGCCGGAGAAGCCTGACCCACGTCGAGAAGCGGTGATCGGGCGCAAATCGCTCGGGGTGAAGCATCTCGGCCAGAATCCGCGGAGTATCGAACAAGCTCGGCCCCGAACGGTTGAAATAAATGTTGCCGTCGGCAATGAACACCTGGCTCGACCGGACCGCGCGGAGCTGAGCCCAACCGGGGCGCTCGGCAAGGAGGTGCATCTCCGCGGCCGTCCGGTCCACGTCGAAGCCGCACGGGGCCACGACCAGCACCTCCGGGTCGGCCTCGCAGACGGCGTCCCAGGCAGTGGCCCTCGAATGGACACCAGGCGTGCCGAGTGAACACGCGCCGCCGGCCAGCTCAACCAGTTCAGGTCCCCAGTTGCCCATCGCAAAGACCGGGTCGATCCACTCGAGGCAGAGCACCGAGGGGCGCGAAAGGCTCCGCGTACGGTCCGCGACGCCCGCCATCCGACGGCGCAAGTTCGATACGAGCGCCTCGCCCGCCGAGACGAGATTGAGAACCCGAGCAACGTCGAGGAACCCCGTCAAGACGTCATCGAGCGAACCGGTCCGCAGCGCCACGACCTGTTCGCCGACCCACCGCGGCGCTGGGCCATGGGCCAGGTCCGCCGGGCTGACTGCGCACACCTCGCAGTGCGTTTGCGTGATGAGGACGTCGGGGGCGAGGGCCATGAGTGCCGCGTGGTCGACCTCGTAGAGAGGCTGACCGGCAAGCAACCGCGTCCGCACGCGCTCATCGATCTCGGGGCTCGATCCGGCCGTGTCGAACGTGGGCCGGCTTACGGCCGGCAGCCCCTTGACCCATGAGGGGTGATCGCATTCGTGCGAACGACCCACGAGCCAGTGACCCGCCCCGAGTGCGCAGACGAGCTCCGTGGCGCTCGCCAGCAGCGAGACGACGCGCTTGGGGCTCGGACCCGTTACGTCCGCGCCGTCGTGCTGGCCCATCGCGCCTGGTTCCCCTTTTCCGCGGAGGTTCGACCCATTGGGCCAAAGGCCCACGAGCAGACCTCTGTCCAGAGGTGTCTCGTTACACCAGGACCAACTTCGGTCGCAAGAGACATCCCGAAGAAGGGGCTCGCGGCAATCTGAGCGGCATCACCCCCGGCTTGCCAACGTCTAGGCCAGGCCCTACACCGAGGCCACGCCCGTGGCGAATACCGAGCCGTTTGGAGTGGAGCGTGCCGCTGCGTCGGCCGCCCCCGTGCGCTCGCGTTTCGTGCCGTTGGCGCGCGATCTCCTAACGCTCACCAAGCCCCGCATCACTGCGCTCGTGCTTCTCACGAGCGCGGCCGGCATGCGCCTCGCCCCGGGGCATGTCGGTGAGCGGCGCCTTCTCCTATCGCTCGTTGGGACTGCGCTCATCGTCGCGTCGGCGAACGCATTGAACATGTGGTGGGAGCGCGACGTCGACGCGCTGATGACCCGAACGCGGAACCGTCCCCTCCCCTCGGGGCGCATGTCCGCCGAAGTCGCGCTTTCGTTTGGCCTGGGCCTGGCCTTGGTGTCTGCACCGATGCTCTTCGGAGTAAACGCTGCCTCGGGTCTGCTCGGGCTGATTGCGCTCGTCAGCTACGTCTTCGTGTATACGCCCCTCAAACGGCACACCCACCTGGCGCTCCTTGTGGGCGCCGTGCCCGGCGCGATCCCGCCCCTTCTCGGGTGGTCGACGGTCACGGGAACGGCGGGAACGGGCGGCCTCTTGCTTTTTGCGGTCCTCTTTCTCTGGCAGGTGCCCCACTTCGCGGCCATTTCGATCTTTCGCGAAGAGGACTACGCGCGGGCCGGCCTTCAGGTCGTGAGCGTTCAGCACGGCGAGCGCGCGGCCCGCCAGATGATTGCGGTCTACACGGTGCTCCTTGTGGCCGCATCCTTTCTGTTTGTCCCGTTCGGCTTGGCCGGGCGGCGCTATGCGCTCGTCGCGACGCTCCTCGATGCCGGATTCCTTGCACTCGCGCTGCGAGGCCTGCGCGCCAGGAACGCCCGGTTCGACGTGCGGCGCTGGGCCAAACACGTGTTTGCGTTTTCCATCCCGTATCTCACGGTGCTTCTCGTCGCCCTTCTCGCAGACCGCGTAGCCCCATGAGTGTGGCGGGGCCGGTGCGCCTCGCGACCATTCTCGGCGCGCTCGCGCTCGCCACCGCGCTCGCATTCACGGCGAGATCGATGCGGCCCCGCGCGCCGCTCCCTCTGCTAGGCCACGTGCCTGTTTTCCAACTGGTCGACGAGCGCGGAGATCGGTTTACGACCGAGTCGCTCCTCGGCCACGTCAGCGTGGTCGACTTCATCTTCACGCATTGCACGTCGTCTTGTCCGCGGCTCACCGCGCGGATGGCCGAGCTCCAGGAGTCCGTCCGTCGCGACCCGATTGGTGTCCGTCTGGTCTCTTTCTCGGTCGATCCCGAGAACGACACCCCCGCCACACTCGCCGCCTACGCGGCCAAGGCAGGCGCCGACCCAGCGCGCTGGACCTTCGTGACTGGCCCGGTGGAAGACATCGAGAGGGCGGTCGAACTCGGGTTCAAGGTTTCTGCCGCGAAGGTGGCCAAAGGGGCGTCGGACTACGACGTCATCCACGGTGAATGGTTCGTGCTTGTGGACCCAAGCGGCGACATACGGGGTTACTACCCGACGAGCGAGGCCCGAGAGTTTCAAGCGCTGCTCGACGACGTGAAGCGCCTGGAACGAGAGGGGAGATAGTTGAACAATGTCGCGCGCCGAGTCACGGAGCGCCTTTTCACATTGGAAAAGCGTCGCGTTCAATCGTTCGCGCGTCTTTTCTCATTGGAAAAGTGTCACGTTCATTCGTCTGCGCGTCTTTTCTCATTGGAAAAGTGTCACGTTCATTCGTCCGCGCCTCTTTTCTCATTGGAAAAGCGTCACGTTCATTCGTCCGCGCGTCTTTTCTCATTGGAAAAGCGTCACGTTCATTCGTCCGTGCGTCTTTTCTCATTGGAAAAGCGTCACGTTCATTCGTCCGCGCGTCTTTTCTCATCGAAGATGCCGCTCTGCCTATGGTTCGAGCGCTGCTTCCAATCGAGCAGGACGCTCTGTCGTGGCCGGCCTTGGGCCAACCGCCCGGAGCAGCCGTCGAGACGTCCGGGAATCGCAAAGTCCGGAGCACGTTCGTCCCCGCTCCACCTTAATCGGAAAGGACGCCATTCCGTCGCGCGAGGGACGACGAATTCTTCGAGGCTGTCGACCGAGCCCGACTCTTCGCGTAACCGAGTACGCGCATTGAGCCGCCACTCCCAAACTCGCAGCGCCGCCGAGCCCCAGAGTAGAAGCCTGGAGATTTTCGCCGAGACCAAGCGAGCCCGGTGGCGAGCGCGCGGAGCCTACTTGGGTAGGCGAGCACGCTCGCCACCGGGATCGCGCCGGGATCGGCGAAAAGCTCCAGGCTTCTACCGGCCTACGCGCTTCGCTTCGTCGACCGCGGACCGGATGGCAGCGATGCCCGCCGCGATTCGCGCCTCGCTCGCCGCGTAGCTGAACCGCACGTACCCGGGTGCCCCGAACGGGCCTCCTGGGACCGCAGCCACGTGCGCGCGGTCGAGGAGCCAAAACGCAATGTCTTCGTCGTTGGCGAGCGGTTTGCCATTCCAGTCCAACCCGTAGAGCCCGCGGCAATCGGCGAACGCGTAGAACGCGCCTTCCGGCTTGCGGCATCGCACGCCCGGAATCGACCCGAGCCCGCTGACCATCGCGTCTCGTCTCTTCTGGAAAGACTCTCGGACGGGCGTAAAGTCTTCGATTGGCGTCCGGAGCGCAGCGACGGCCGCGTGCTGCGCGACGGCCGTCGCGTTCGTCGTGCTCTGCCCCTGCACGGTATCGAGCGCCTTGATCAACGGAGCCGGCGCGAGCGCCCACCCGATGCGCCACCCGGTCATCGCAAACGTCTTCGACACCCCGTCGACCACGATGATTCGGTCGAGCAGGTCCGGGGCAATCTTCGCGGCCGACACGAAGTGAAATCCGTCGTACACGAGCTGCGCGTAGATCTCGTCGACGATGAGCCAGCAGTCGTGCTTGCGGATGACGTCGACGATGGCGCGCGTCTCGCTCTCGGTGTACGCGGCACCGGTCGGGTTGGACGGCGAGCACAGAATGACCGCCTTCGTCTTCGCCGACAGTGCAGCTTGGAGCACTTTGGGCGACAGCTTCCAGCCGTCTTCTTCGCGTGTGTCGACGAGGACCGGGGTGGCTCCGACCAAGCGCACTTGCTCGGGATAGCTAACCCAGAAGGGCTTGGGGATGACCACCTCGTCGCCGGCCTCGTAGAGCGCAAGCGCGAGGTTGAACAGCACGTGCTTCGCCCCCACGCTGACGCACACGTTCTCGGGCTTGGGCCGCCAGCCGCGCATCTTCTCGGTCGCGTCGCAGATGGCCGCCTTGAGCGCGGGGATGCCGGTTACGGCCGTGTACTTCGAACATCCTTCGTCGATCGCGCGCTTCGCCGCGTCGCGTACGACCTGAGGGGGCTCGAAGTCGGGCTCGCCGACCCCAAACGCAAAAACGTCGACGCCGCGCGCTTTCATTTCGAGTGCGCGGGAATTCATTGCGAGCGTAACGCTCGGCGCAACAGCGCTCAGTCGCGATGCAAGTTGTCGGGCCACGGTGGAGCACCCTCTAGCACGCGCCGTGGGGGCGCGCGCTATGCGAAGTCGTCAGGAGCGATCAAGCTTGCTTGGTCGCCGGCGTTTCGGTGTCGGCCTTCTTGACCGAACCGTCGCTGTGCGCCGGGAGCTTCTTGTCGCCGTCCACTTCGTCCGCTTCTTTGAGCCCTTGTTTGAAATTCTTGATGCCCTGCCCCAGGCCCTTGCCGATGTCGGCAATTCGACCGGCGCCGAACAGAAGAAGCGCGACTAGCGCGATGAGCAAAATTTCCGGAAGGCCGACGCTACCCATTGTCTTCGAAGCCTCTAGGGATAATTGCTAGCAGCGCGATCTACGACTCGCAAGTGCGGTGTCTCCCGTTCGAAGCCGAGACAGGACAGACAGGCACGCGGCGCACGCGCCGTACGCGCCCCACGCGGCGAGGGGCACGAGGACGAAAGCCGTGGGGGGCGCGTCCGACCGCTCGAGGTGGCGCAGCAGGCCGAG
>JBAULD010001065.1:0-1643 GCA_049578005.1 Polyangiaceae bacterium | reverse complement strand
GTAGAGCGCTACCTCGAGGCGCCGTCGCGCGAGTAGCGCCGGGTCGGTCACCTCGGCGCCGCGCTGAACGTCCTTGTCCCATAGTTCCCACGCGACATCGAGCGGCATCTCGGTCGAGCCGTTGATTACGCGCAGGACGGTGGATGCCTCGAAGGCTGCGGTACCGATATTGAACGCTAGCGATACGCAGGCATCGAAGGCGTTCTGCGACAGCGGAACCGTCACGTGTGTGCTGATGGCCGCCTCGCACTTGGCGACGTCCTCGGCAAGCATGTTGTCCGCGTCCTGCGCGCTGATCGCGTCGCCCACCTCGAGATGGTCGCCTGGCAGGACGACGTGACCGCACCCGACCGTGGGGATGCCGGAAACGTCGCGGTATACGCGGAGCACGACGCCCTCTTGCTGCTCGAGAAACGCGCGGCCGGCTGGGGAGAGCTTCACTGTGGCGGCTTGCTGCGCCGCTCGACCAGGCGACGCGAGCGCTCTACGACCTCGCGCTGGAGCGCTCTCACTTCCTCGCGCGCAGGTGACCGATCGGCTTCGTGTCCTCGTCCCACGAATCGATCTTTGTTGGACCCTCGATTCGCGCCATCTGCACTTTTAGCTCTGTCCACGTGTCTCGAGCCTCCCTGAAAAAGAGTTCGTCCTCGTCCGCATGCTTTTCAAATTTCTTCTCGAGCTTCGCCATGTCGCGTGCCCACTGCGCCACCTTCCACGTCATCGCGAAGGCGGTCGCCGCGGCGCCCACGAGTCCAGAGATTACGCCCTCGAGGGTCAACGCAGTCCACGCCTTGCCTGCCTCGAGAGGGGAAACGCACGCTTGGCCGCTCGCGCGAGGTACCGCGTCGACTGGAGCGTTGCAGACGCGGTCACCTGGTGTTCCCCCGCACCAGACGACCGGATTAGCTGGTAGCCTCCCTGCGCCGTCGCAAACGGCTTCGCCGGACCGACTGCCCCCGGCAGGAGACCCCAGGACATGAAATCGTAGGGTCCGGGCGCCCCAGGTACGAAAAACGAGTCAAGTAGGAAGTTCGACACGTACACCCCCTGCACCTGGTAGCTCTGCGATTCGACCGCATCGCATCGCTCGCGCGCGTATTCGAATCCGTCGCCCCCGTCTGCCCAAAGATTGCACCCAGGGTCGCCAGGCGTCTCAAGGAGCTCATGCGAGATGGCCACGGAAACGCTGTTGCCTGGACCGATGAGCGTATCGCTCGCGGTGATTGCGTCCCAACACACGGGCACGCCGTTTCCGTTTACGTCGTGATATGCGACGTCTCCGGGCGCGTTCGGAAGCGTGGGCAGGATCGCGAATACGACCTCGCCCACCTGGATGTCGCCTGCTCCGTCGCCAACCCGGACCGAGTAGTTCCCGCCGCATTGAGGTCCGTAGTCGCGATTGAGCTGCACGTTCAGCGCAGACGCGATCTGCTTGAGCACTTCGGGGGTGAGCGAGGCTCCCTGCGACGTGCCCACCCCGTTCGTCTCGTCGAGGAGGACGAATCTCACTCGGCGCCCGCGTCTGCTCGGGCCATCGCCGCGTTGTGCGCGTCGAGGATGGCGATCACGTCGCCTACCGCGCTCGCCCCGCAGTCGGTAGCGATCTGCGCAACAGGCTCACCGATATGGTTGAGGACGCAGAC
>JBAULD010001064.1:0-1680 GCA_049578005.1 Polyangiaceae bacterium | reverse complement strand
CCCCTGCTTCGGCCACGAAGTGGGCGCGCACGCGATCTACGACTCCGTGCTTCCATGCCTCCCAGTCCCCGTCGTCGCGGGGGCCGAAGAGTGTGGCCGCGCCCGCTCTACCCTCCCGCTCCACCTGTCTATCGCGGAGGCGGCGGAGCTCACGGTCAACGGGCTCGTCGATCTGGAGGAGTGAGCCAAGCTCGTCGGCGTGCGAGAGACTCTCGAAAATCGTCAGCAGCGCCGGCTTCAGTGACGCATCCTCCGGATGCTTGTCCAGGAACAGTTCGAGGTGCCCCATGCCGGCGGGTAGCCGGATGTTGGTGGCGACGAGATTCAGTGGGCGTGGAACGAACTCCGGTGCCCTCTCTTTTGCCTTGGTCACGAGGGAGAGCGCGGCGACCTGAATTGCCCGCTCGTCAATGTCGATACCGAACAGGTTCCGCTCCAGGATGGAGGCACAGACTCGCGCGGGTTCGGTGATGATCCCTTCCTCCATGTACATCTCGAAGAAGACGTCGAACGCCTCGAGAAGGAAGTGGCCGCTGCCGCATGCGGGATCGAGAAACGTTAGTTCGTGGACCGGCTTCTGCGCCGTCGCCGCAGTGGAGTTTGCGGCTCGAACGTAGTAGGGCCAGCGCTCACAGAGCCCCGACTCGGGGTGCATCGCCATCCAGCGCGCGCCGAGGGAGTTTTGGACCAAGAACCGGACCATGTAGGTCGGCGTGTAGATGCACGTCGCCGGTATGATGTCGTCGCCGCCGATCTTCACGCCGGCCTTCGCTGCGGCGAACACACGGTCTTTCTTCTCGCGATTCCAGTGCTGGTAGGCCCAGCCAAGGGCGTCCGGCGCCATGAACACGTCGTCGGTCGTTGCAGCGTGTCCGCGCACGCTCTCGCTTCCAGACAGGATGGCGACGCAACGTTTGAGCGCCGCGACGGAGGGGCGTAGCGCTACTTCGATCGCTCGCGGGTCCAGGAGCATCGGAAGCCATGCAACACGTCGCTCCAGCTCGTCCAGGATGACCGCGAACAATCCGTCGTCTTCACCAGCGCACCGCTCAGGCGTTTTCTGGGAAAGGCGATGGTGCTGAAGCGAGCGCCCGCCGTAGACCTCCTTCTGGAGGATCACCTCGTCGATGAGCGCGCGTGCCTCCATGCACCGAAGTGCTATGAGGCGGTTCGCCCACCCGTAAGCAGCCTTGTGCAGGAATTCACCGATCGCCGTTTCGAGAGGCACTCCGGCTTCAGCGCGGCTGCTCAGAAATGCGTCCACGACCTTACGCGCGGCGCGATCGTCGGATGACAGGTGCGGCAGTTCGTCCAGGGGCTTCGGCGGGCGGTTCTTGCGGATGCCAATTTCGGCGAGACGGGCCTGCAGATCGCCCGACTGCAGTTCGCCGCTCGTGTCATACGTTCCCTCAAGAACGCGGCGCAGCTCAACGGCGATCGCACCAATGTGTGTCTCGATAGTTGACGACATCTAGACCTTCGCGCCTTCTGCTGTCGTCACCCACCACCCTGGTCGGGGTAGCTTGCCATCGCGACACCATCGACGTTCGTCGCCTCGCCACTCGGCACGATCGGCAATCGCCTGTTCGACATCCTTGGTGGCGAGAACGTTCGCCGCGAGCAGGCCGGCTCGCTGGAGCGGCGCGATGTTCACGCGCACTCCATCGTTCAGATCCGGAT
>JBAULD010001063.1:0-5940 GCA_049578005.1 Polyangiaceae bacterium | reverse complement strand
GCCACCCGACCCGATTGCCGGAGAAGTGAACACTTTTCGCTTCGCCGCAAAACGCCACTTGAGATGGCCATACGGCGTCACCCCGTAAACCGTCCGTCCTGCGGCGAAGACGACGATATCGTCACTGGCAACTACCGGACCGGTGTCGGCGTCCCCTTCGGTCGCGAGCGTCCACTTCACTTTGCCCTCGGGTGAAACGGCCACGAGCTTCTTGGAGTCACTCCCCACGTAAATCGTGCCGTCGCGCGCGACGCACGGCGTTGCATACGATCGATCCCCCAGCGAGAGGCTCCATCGCTCGACGCCGTCCGCGCGAGCGAGCGCCGTGAGCGACCCTCCGAGAGACGCGACGTAGAGAGTCTGCTCGTCGGAGGAAGTGGCAATCTGCGCTTCGACGGGACCGCCGACGTCGTGCGACCAATGAACCGCGGGGGCCGACCGGGGCGCGCGACCGAGCGCTCTGTGGGTATGGCGGGGGTCGCCGTGGAGCATGGCGACGCCTCGCGCCAAGGGCTCCGAGGCGTCGTCCGGCGCCGGCGGAGTGCCCACGCCCAAACCGTGAGGCACCATAGAAGACGAGGGAATCGTAGACGCCACGTCCGGAGGCATCGACCAACCGGGCGCCGGCGCTCCCGGCGTGCGCTTGTGGCGAGTCGCAAACGCCGCCGCCACGAGCGTCATCGCGACGAGGCCCGAAACGACGCCCGACCGGATGCGCTTCACGCGCGCGTTACTACCGTGCCTTCGCCCGCGCCGCCTGGAGTCGCCGCCGAGACTTGCGGGCTTCTTCCACCCCGACGGCGTGCGCGGGCTCTTCGGGACGCCGCCGAGCGAGCCAGCCGATGAGCGTGAGCCCGGCGAGGCGGGTTGTCTCGGGAACGGCCGCCCCGCGGATCAGCCGAGCGATGTCGTTGATGAGCCGTGCTCGCTCGTCGGCGCCGTCGCCCTCCGCTTCCTCCCCGGTTCGGGGCCGGGGGGACGAGTCCGGCGGAGGACTGTCGTCTTCCGATTCGGCGGCGCAGCCGGGTTCGTCGACGGTGGTCACCCGCTGCGCAAGGACCGCAATTCTTCCGTTCGCCTCGTCGTTCCGGGACACGTGCGCGCAAGCATACCCTGCCTTGCGCAGCCGTCGAGCCGTCTGCTTTCAGAGGCTGTCGACCAGGACCTCCCGGTCTTTCGCGCCGTTGGCGGGACCTACGAGCCCGCGGCGCTCCATCGTCTCGACGATGCGCGCGGCCCGGTTGTACCCGAGCCCCAGCTTGCGCTGCAGCCAGGAGGTCGAGCAGCGACGCGTTTCGGCGACCAGCCGAACGGCATCGTCGTAGAGGGGATCGCGCTCGGCGTCGGGCTCATCGATGTTCGACTCCTCGTCGTCGCGGGGCTTGACGATGTTGTCGTCGTAAACGGGCTCTCCCTGGGTGCGGAGAAAGTCGGTGACGCGCTGCACCTCTTCTTCGCTCACCCACGGGCACTGCACGCGCCGGGTCTCCCCTGTTCCGTTGAGCTTGATGAGCATGTCGCCCATCCCGAGCAAGTGCTCGGCTCCTTGCTCGTCCAAGATCGTGCGCGAGTCGACTTTTTGCGCGACGCGGTAGGCGATCCGAGTGGGGAAATTCGCTTTGATCGTGCCGGTGATGACATCGGTGCTCGGCCGCTGCGTCGCAAGGATGACGTGCATCCCGGCTGCACGCGCTTTTTGCGCGAGGCGCGCGACGGCGGACTCCACTTCTTTGCCTTGCTGCATCATCAGATCGGCGAACTCGTCCACGACGATGACGATCCACGGGAGCTTCTCGGGCAGAGCAGCCTTGCCCTCCCCCTCTTCGGCCCGAATCTCTTCGGGCAGACCGTTGTGGTCTTTGGCGATGACTGTCCGCGCGTTGTGGTTCGGGGCGTCGCCGCGAACGACCCGCTCGACCCACCCGTTGAACGTCGCGATGTTCTTTGTACCCGCGTCTGCGAAGAGCTGATAGCGGCGTTCCATCTCGTCCACGGCCCACTTGAGCGCGTTGGCCGCTTGCTTCATGTCGGTGACGACCGGCAAGAGCATGTGGGGGATTCGATCGAACGGGGCGAGCTCGACGACTTTGGGATCGATCATCAATAGTCGAAGCTCTTCCGGCGACCTCCGATAGAGCAGCGAGAGCAGCATCACGTTGAGCCCGACGCTCTTTCCCGCGCCCGTCGCGCCGGCGACGATCACGTGGGGCATGCTCGCGAGGTCGGCATACATCGGGTTTCCGAGAATGTCGCGTCCGAGCACGATCGGCAGCGGGACGTTCAGCGCCTGAAAGCGGCGATCTTCGACGAGGTCCCGCAGCACGACCCGGACGCGCTTGTCGTTGGGGAGCTCGAACCCGATGCGGTTCTTGCCTGGGATCGGCGCGACGATGCGCACTTTGCGCGCGAGGGCCAATGCGAGGTCGTCGGCGAGGCCTGCGACTTTCGACACCTTGGTCCCGACGGCCGGCGACACCTCGTACGTGGTCACGGTCGGCCCCGGCAAAATGTCTTCGACCTTCCCCTGCACACCATAGTGCGCGAGGGTCTCGACGAGCTTTTGGGCGTTCGCGAGGAGCTTGTCGCGATCGATGGCCAGGCTGGGATCGACCTGCTCGGCGACCAGCAGGTCCATACTCGGCAAGTCGAATGTCGCCGCCTTGCGGCCCGGACCTTCCTCGGGCGCGATCTGTTCCTTTTCCAAGGCAGCGGAGGTGTCGACGATAGTCGGCGCGGCCTTGCGCACGCGCTTCGCCTTCGGCGACGCCTCGGCGGTCGGGGCCTGCGCGGTTGGATCGATCGCCTCCGGCTCGACCGCCCGGACGTCGGCCTCCATAGCCGCCTCCTCCTTTGCGGGCTCGCGAAGCGCGCTTGCCTCCTCGGGAGGCGACGGAGTTGCCGGCGGCGCCGAATCCTTCGAATCTTGGCGCGTCTCTCTCGGTTTGCGCCGTGGCCTGGGTGGCGGCGACCCCTCCTCTACGAGCGCGCCAGCGAGCCCGTCGTCCATATCGAAGGGTAACGCGGCTACGATGGCTTCGTCCTTGTGCGAAACGTCGATTCGCGGCTCGCGAGCCAGCCGCGCGATGTCTCTGCGCTCGCGCTCGAGGTCCCGGGCCCGCTTCCAGGCTTCAGCGACGGCGCGAGCCGCCGCGGCGATCCACCCGGCCACTCGCCTCGCGATACGGACGACCAAACGCGCTAGGGCGATGAACGAGAACTCGGCCCTGCCGATGAGAATGAGCCCGAGACAGGCGAATCCGACGAGGAACGACCCGGCCGTCGAAAAGAGCGATCGCGCCAGCTCGCCGAACACCTCGCCGACCAATCCCGATGCGGAATGAGTCCCGAACGCAGTGCGCCCTTGGCCGCCGACCTCGACGAGCGCCGCGGTGACGATCGCGAGCAGCAAATCCCCGGCGACGCGGCCGGGCGTCACGGGACTCGGCTTTCCGCGCACGAGCGGGATTCCCAAGACGAAGAGCTCGAAGGGAAGCGACCAGGCGACGACGCCGATGAGCGACACCAGCCCGCGCGCGACGGCCTCGCCCACCGGTCCTACCCACGCCGCGCTCGCCGGGGTCGGGACAGGCGGGGCGGCGCCCGCTGGGTCGCCTCGATACGACGCGAGCGCGAGCGCCAGAAAGAGCGCGACGGTCCACAAGACGAGCGCGGCCACCTCGTGTTTGCGGCCGTATGCGGACGCGCCTCGACCGAGCACGGTCGGAACGCGCGTGTTGGCCGGCGTCCGCGAACTCTCGGGCGAACTCTGAACGGGGGGCCTTGGAGCGAAGACCGGAAAGGGCATGCCTACGTAATCCCACATCACGCTAGGGCTCACGGGCACAGACGGTCAACTTCCCGAAACAATTCCGATCGGGCAGCGGGGGGCGTAGCATCGCGTAGCGGACACACCCCGAGGAAAAGGCGACAAAGGAATGCGACAGCGGCTCGTAGGAAGGCGATGGCGGTGCCGGGAGTTGCTCGCGGCGGCGGTGCTCGCGGCGGCGGCGATGGACGCCGGCTGCGCCGTGAGCGAGTCGGACGTGCACCGGTGGGAAACCACGGAAGCCGGCCCCGAGAAGCTCTACTCGATCGTCACGCACGACAAGTACTCGTGGCAGCTCCGCGAAGAGGCGGCCATGTCGCTCGTGCGGATGCGGTCGCGCAACGGAAAGCGCATCGGCCTCGAGTATCTGGCCATGGGCTACGACACGAGCCAGGGCAAAGTGCCGGGAGCTCTCTCCGTTATCCCCGAAGAGGCCCGCCGAGCCATCGTCGACGGCATCTTGCCCCAGTTGGTCGCGGCCATGGCCCAGCCGCCCCCCGCGAGACCGGCGGAGGGCAGCCCCACGCTCCCCGACCCGAGCATCCCGTACAAGGACGCGGCGTTCGCGCTCCTGTCGCACGAGCCGCCTTTGGCCACCGACGAGAAGACGAAGGCCGAGTTGGCGGCGGCACTGACGCAGTGGGTTCAGACGGATTTCGAAACGCGCATCGACAACAGCTCCCAGCAGTTCGGCGTCGAGCAAATCATGCGATTTCTAGGGGCGCCTACGGTCCGTGCGCTGCCGGGAATCATCAATGAGAGCTCCTCGAAGGTCGATCGCGCCTGCTCGCTCATCGCCGACATCGGCGACGACGACACGAAGAAGCGCGCGGGCGAAGCGCTCGTCGCGATGGCCAAGAAGATCGACACCACCGAGTGGATCGAAAAGCAACGGGTGCTCGTAAACCAGGCCAACGCCAAGGCGAAGCTCGACGTAAAGCCGGAGCAGGTCGCCGCCCAGCTCCAGAACTACCAGGAGCAGGAGCTCGAGAGGGTCTTCACGTCCATGAAGCGACTCGGCGGCCGGCCGGTGGTCGAGTACTGCCTGACGTTCGCTCGTGACAAGACCAAGAGCGAAAAGATGCGTACCGACGCGCTGGCCGCGATCGAGAACCGGATCGACAAGAACGTCCCGGGTGACCTCAACGCAATTTTCGATATCTTGCGCGACGATTCGAACCCCGACAAAGTGCGGGGCGTCGCGATGGCCCGCTTCGGCGAGCTGCCCAAAGAGACGATCGTTCCGAGGCTTTATTCGCTCTTCGACAAGAAGTGGCAGCTCCGGCTCGACGCGGCGCGCATGATCCTCAAGACCATCACGACGAAGGAACTCCCTGACTTCATGCGTCATCTTCCGCCGAACGACCGGAGCAAGATGTCGCTGAGCGAGCCGATCACCTACGGCGCGGTCATCATGGCGATGGACCCGCAGGGCGGTCCCAAGCCTCGCGACGTGCTCGGGCAGTTCCTCGGATCGCCGCTGATGGGAGCCAAGCTAACCGCCGCGGGGTCGTACTACCAGGCCAAGAAGTCCGAGGCATCGCCGCTCGTGGGTCTCGAAGACGACCGGATGCCGGTGTCGAAATGCGACCCGGCCGATCAGTGCGGCTGGCAATGCGACGTCGCGAAGGCACCCGGCTCCCAAGAGAAGGAGACGAAAACCGTCACGACGGTTGGAGAGTTCGTGAAGTGGTGCATCGAGCCTTCCCTACAAGGAGGCTAGAGCTGTGCAAACCGTTCGATGGAGGGTACTTTAGGGACCGCCCCGCGGGAGTGAGGACTCCCTCTGGCGCGTCCGCGACACAATCCCATGAGCGCCGATCCGAACAAGAAGAGCGCCCGCACCTTCCAATGCCGTGACGTCCTGTGGGGAGCGTTCGAGCAGATGGCGCGCGACCTCGAGTGCAGCGTGGATTACCTCATCAACGAGGCAATGAAGCAGTACGCGCGCCAGCGGAGCCAGGACAATAGCCGCGCGCCTTACTCCGCGCCGGGGCGCGAGCCGTCTCAACCGAGCGGCGTTCCCGCTCCCGCGCGCGCCCCCGGCGGCGCGGCTCATGCCGCTCTCCAGCCGAGCGGTCGTATGCCGGGACCGGCGGGCCGGGCCCCTCTTC
>JBAULD010001062.1:0-3347 GCA_049578005.1 Polyangiaceae bacterium | reverse complement strand
AATGGATGGCTCGCAGGCCATGCGGCACGTTCTCAAGTGCTGCGATCTGGAACCAGACAATGGGGTACACGTTTGGGGACCTTGAAGTGGATGAGGACGCTTATCTGGTGCGTCGCAATGGGAATATTGTCGAGGTCCAACCGCTCGTTTTTGACCTCATCGTGTATCTCATAAGGCACCGACACCGAGCGGTTTCCAAGTGCGAGCTATTGAGGCAGGTCTGGCGTGGGAGCACGGTTGAAGATTCGGCCATCCGTCGCTGCGTTAGCCTTGCTCGATGCTGCGTGGGCAATTCGACGTTCATCCGAACGATTCATGCTCGCGGGTATCAATGGATTGCCCCTGGATCAGGGAAGCCTCCTATTTAAGGCGCTCTCGAGGATGAGCGAGCCGTGATTCTCGGCTGGCCCGTCTCGGGAACGCGATTGGCCGAACGAAATACTACAGACCCACGACATCCTTCACCTTCGAGGCGAAAGTCTAGCTTAGCTAGCTTAGCTAAGCTAGGGTCGCGACTTACCTTGTACGTCGGCACCAAGTGGTGGCTTCAGCAACTCGTCCCGCTGCTTTGTACGCGGACAAGACTAAATTCCACATGGACGACGGTGCACTAGTGTCAAGAGTTCTTCAAACTAGGGGCAACTAACTTTATGGACAGTCTATGGGACAAGTACATTGATTTTCGTCCGGATCACATATTCCATTCCCGCATGGAAGACATGTGAATATACCTATGACAGCTTGGCAAGCATTTGGCCCTGCGTCGCCAGCGGGTACTGCGTCCTGTTCAAGCGTCTTGATCGCGGAACGTTTCGTATTCCACTCATCATCGCCCCTGGCGCGCGCGAAGTGATCCTCACACCGCGCGAGCTCGGCGCTCTGTTCGAGGGAATCGACGCGTCGATGCTGCGGCGCGCGCGCCAGATCGTGAATGAGTCGCGAGCGATTGGTTGAAAAGTGCCATACGTGATCCCACGTGACCACATACGATTGTGGATTTGCCAGTACACAAAACACATCCATTCATCGTAGAAGTCTCTCTGTGAAACGTGGCATCGAAGCTCCTGAGACCACGGCGCGCGAGGCTGCTCTCGCCGCCGAGGTCCAGCGCTTGGGTGCCGAGAACGCCGAGCTGAAGTCGCTGCTCGCCGAGCAGCAGAAGGCGCTCGACGCGGCAGAGGCCGACGTTGCGCGGTACCGGGCGCTCTTCGAGCAACAGCGCCCCAATTGGCCGGAGCGTGTGGCTTCGAAAGAGCAACAGCTGGTGCTGGAAGGCCTACTCGAGGCGTTCGCAATGCCGCTGGCGCCTGCAGCCAACGACCAAGCCGAGAAGCCTCCCGAGAAGGAGCCGCCGGCTGGTGCGCCGGACGCCCGCGACCAGAAGCCTGCTCGATCGGGTCACGGGCGGCGACCGCTCGACCTCACCGCACTGCCGGTCGAGATGGTCGTATGCGATCCTCCGGAGGTGGTGGCCGCGGGCGGCGTCGGCTACACGCTCATCGGTTCCGATGCGTCGGATCGGATTGCATACTCGCCTGCGCGTTTGACCCGCCTTCGCCTGGTGCGTCGGTCGTTTCGCCGGGATGTCGTCGCTACCGTGGTGACGGCAGGCGATGGCGCACCGACCACCGACGTCGTGAACGACACGCCACCGCCCGATGCGGTGATCGTCACCGGTCCGCTCCCCGATGCCGTGTGGCCGCGCGTGATGGCCGACCCGAGCGCTATCGCGCACGCGATCGTCAGCAAGTACGACGATCTGTTGCCGCTCAATCGGCAAGAGAAGATAACCGCCCGCGAAGGCTTCACGGTGCCTCGTTCGACATTATGCGAGTGGTTCCGGCCGGCCGAGGCGTGGCTCACGGGTATCGTCGATGCGATGTTCGTCGAGTCGAAGAAGACCGCACCCAACCTCGCCGTCGACGCGACGGGAGCGGCGGTGAGAGGCGCCGGCAAGTCCAAGTGCGCCCCGTGGCACGTCTTCGTGTTCGTGGCCGCGCACCAGCACGTGGTCTTCCGCTACGCGCGCACGCACGACTCCATCGTTCTCACCAAAATGCTGGAGGGGTATCGAGGGTACCTGCTTGCGGACGCGTCCTCGATCTACGACCCGCTCGTGAGGGCCGGCATGGTCGTGCTTGCCTGCTGCTGGGCTCACGTCCGGAGATATTTCTACAAGGCGCTCGAGACCGACCGCACGCGCAGTCTCGAGGCGATAGCCATTATCGGACAACTTTTCGCGGTCGAACGCGCGTGCGCGAGCACGCCGATGCCAGACAAGACGGCGCGTCGCGCGAAGCTCGCAGCCCCCATTCTTCACCTCTTCGACCAATGGCTCGAACGCAACCGACCGACAGTCGAGCCGCGCACGCCGCTCGCGGCTGCGTTCACGTATGCCGACAACCAGCACGATGAGCTCCGCCGATTTCTCGAAGACGGCAGACTTCGAATCGATAATAACGTCTGCGAGGGCCAGTTGCGAAATCTGGTTCTCGGGCTGAACAATTGGCAATACTTCGAATCGGAAACCGGTCTTCGCTGGTACACTGTATTTCGTTCGCTGATCGCCTCGTGCAAACTGCATGGCGTGTGTCCGCTGCGCTATCTGGAGTGCGTGCTTCGGCTGGCGCCCCACTGGCCGAAACGAAGACTGCTCGAGCTCTCCCCGAAGTATTGGAGGGCGACGGCTGCACGCCTCACGCCCGCGCAGCTCGCGATCGTCGACCCCCGGTGGTCGTCCGCGTTCGACGGCTTCGCGCCAACGGCGGACGCCGCTCAGCCGCTCGTCGAGTCCGCAGCGTCCGCCGCCTGAACGCCCTCGCGCCGGTGGCGCTGCGGTCCCTCCCGGGATCAGCGTAGGCCGCCCCGCAGGTTCGGTCACGACGCGGTCGGCCGGACGCCTACGCGAGCCGGCCGCCTTCGCTCTCCTCGCCTCCGCCCGCGGGCTCCCCGACCACGCGGACCGGCACGAGTGCGACCGGGGCGCCCGGCCGTGCGGCGCGCTTGGTGTCTCGCTCGAGACGCCACGCCCACCAGCGAAGCGTCGACTCGACGACGCCCAGCTCCCTCGCGAAATCGGCCGCCGATCGACGGCTACGCCGCCACGCCGCCACCAGTTGTCGCCATTGCTCCCGAGTCCGACTCGATGCCCCATTTTCGTGTGTCATGCCTGCGCGCGTACGGCGCCGAAGGGACCGGCGTCACGACGCGCTCGGCCGAACGCCTACAACAATGCATGGTTCCCGCCCTTCCTTACATTGAATGGTTTTCGCCTATTGCTATAAACAGACTAGAAAACACTGCTGCGCCCACCAACGCCGCACCAAGCCCTTATAGTAGGTGTAGTT
>JBAULD010001061.1:0-1516 GCA_049578005.1 Polyangiaceae bacterium | reverse complement strand
GTTCTCGGGATTGACCGCCGCACTCTTTATAGACGGACCGAGCGCTGGACTGCGGAGCAGAACATGTCCAATCTCCCTGATGTCGACCCGCCCCCCGAAGCAGCCGCGGCGTCCGCCGAACGCCCGTAAAACGGCAACCCTCGACGGCGCCGCGCTCGCGTCGCCACGACTGTCCGCTAGCGCACGCTTACACTGCGCAGAATAAATGGTCTGTAGACCGTAATTCCCTTTTCCGTCATGCCGAAGAGGGACAACGCGCCGTCGTGCGAGGCTACGATGGCGAGGGCGATCTTTGCGTCGTTCATACGTTGCATCGCGCAGAAGTGAACGGCAGATTTGTGTCGGTGTCCCGAGAATTCATCGACGGTGATCGCCTTGGGAGGAGCGGCAGGATTGGACAGGTCGTGCAATTCGATCGGGGGAATCTCCGTCTCGTTCGTGAGATCAATGGTCGCCCCGAACCCATACACGGACAAATCGGGGCCCATGATCACCGCGCCGTCCACATTCGAGAGCCGCGCAACGTGATCGAGCGCATGGAGGTGCGCGCGCTCCAATTCGCTTTGCCTTCGAGCGATGTCATCCGCATCACGACACGGGTTTACTCGCAACAGTCGGCCATCCCGCAGAAAAGCCTGCTTCAAGCAAGTATTCGCGTTACGGAATGTCGATGTCGGCGGCGCATGGACGCCGCGCAGCGCTCCGCCCTCGGCGATCAGCAGCGTCCCTCCTTGGCCCGCGAGTACCAGCCGCTCGGCAAGTCGTTCGAACTCGTGGGCCAATGCGCCGCCGGTCGAGCCGAGGGCCGCCGCTGTTGGGTGCAGCGTGTCTCGAAGCAACGCGGTGATGTTCTCCCCCCCGCTCTCGTACCAATGCGCCACACCATTCATGTAGAGAAGCAGTCTTCGGCCGTGAGATTCCACGACGAGTCCACCGGGTCGAAATCCGGTTACATGAAGAAATTGAGGCCCGCGAACCACGTCTGAGCAGCCGTCGGCCTCCCGCGCCTGCAGCAAGCCCCAGATCTTGAGGCCATCGTCTTGCGACCAGCGTACGCCGATGATCGTCTCGTGCGGATCGGTGGCGATGGCCAGCTTCGCGATCGTGTGCGGGTCGCATGTCATCGGTTCGGAGAGCGACAGTACGCAACAATTCGCGACGAATGCCTCATCTTCGGATACGAAGCCCAGGGTGAATGTCGTACGTCTTCCCTCCTCCTCGATTAAGGTTGCCGACCATGCGACGTCGAGCAAGCTTTGAAGCTTCATTCCGGAAATGGAAGCGGCTCTGCGCGAGGCGTCGGGTTCCAAGGTCGCGATGACATCGCTGAGACGGCGCACGAGTTCATGGGGATACACGATGGGCAGCGGCATTGCATGCCTCGTTTGCGAATCCGCCTTTCAACGAAGGTGACGTCGTACGGAGGCGGATGAAAGGCGGTCCGCGGTGCGCCCCCCCCTGTCACGCCGTCAACAATGGGCGGCCAGATACCAAATTAGCACGATTGGTATTGGTA
>JBAULD010001060.1:0-12544 GCA_049578005.1 Polyangiaceae bacterium | reverse complement strand
GGGAACTTCCAGTGGTGCGTCGTCGGGGATGACGGGGTGAGGCTCTGGGTGGACAGCACGCTGGTCGACGACGGCTGGGTCGCGCAAGGACCCACGCTGTACTGCAGCCCGGCGATCAGCGAGACGGCCGGGACTCTTCACGACATCAAGATGGACTACTTCCAGGCCGGCGGCGGCTCGGTCGCGCAGCTCGAGTGGAACGCTGCGTGTCTCGGGCTCAGCTCCCCCGCGGTGATTCCGCCTGCGGACCTCTTTCCCACCGGGGACCAGGGGATCGGCGGATTCAACATGCCGTTCCGCGCGGCCGGCGATCGCGGGACCGGGGCCCCCTATTCCATCATTTCCGTGCCTCAGGCGGTCAACGCGTCTCCGATCGACGTATCCAGTCAAACACCCAACGCGTGGGGGCTCGGCACGACGGCGATGATGGTTCCGGCGTTTTCGCCGGACGGCACGAAGCTGGTCTTCGTCGACGGCGACACGAGCGGCGGGGCCTCCTGGCGCCAAGGCCTGTCCCTCTTCGATTTCAACGAAACGCAGTCGCTCTTCAGCAATCGTCGCAACGTGGTCAATACGACGCTTGCCCCGGCCAGCACCCTTCCGATGTTCGCGGGCTGGTCGCATCAGGACGTCGGAACACCCGGAGACCCTGCGTACGCCGGGTCGGCGGCCGTCTCGAACGGCGTCTACACGGTGACCGCGGGCGGCGACGACATCTGGAATAGCAGCGACGCCTTTCACTTCGTCTATGTCCCGATCTCCGGCGACTTTCGCCTCCAGGCGCGCGTGACGGCCCTCGGATATGCCAATTACTGGTCGAAGGCGGGCGTGATGCTCCGCAACGACCTGACCTCGAGCGCGGCGGAGTCCACCATGCTGATCAACGCGGGGGCCCTCACCGGGTTCCTGTGGCGGTCGTCGAACGGCGCGAGCAGCAACTGGTCGCAGGGACCGGGTGCGGCGTTCCCTTATTGGGTTCGTCTCACCCGCACCGCCGGGATCGTATCCGGCGACGTATCGCCCGACGGCGCCAACTGGACCAACGTCGGCGCGACCCAACCGACGATCGGCAACGCCGCGTACGTCGGGCTCGCCGTCACGGCGTGCAACAACGGCACGAGCACGACCGCGACCTTCGACAACGTGGCGTTCACGGCGGCCGCGTCGAACAACGTCATCCGCTGGCCCGCGTTCGAGGGGGATTCGCGCTCCGTCATCTTCCAGACCAACCCGCCCAGCCAAGACGACTCGGCCACCTACCCGCAGTACGGCGGCATGCTCCCGTCGGGGTACAGCTCCATCCCGGGCCAGCTCTGGTCGGTCGACACATCCGATCCCACAGATCACCCACCCGCGTCGCTGGACAACATCAACGTCGGCCTGGGCGGGGTCGACGTCAACCGGAGCTATCAGCCGACGGTGCTGCCGACCTCCGCGGGGGGTTACCGCTGGACCGTCTTTACGAGCGACCGGCAGTACGGCAACACGATGAACGTCCCGACCTCGGGCGTCACGCCCACGACGCAGCTCTGGGTCGGCGCCATCGACGACGTGGTGAGCGGAACGACCGACCGGAGCCACCCGCCGTTCTGGCTGCCCAATCAAGTGCTCGGGAGCAGCGGCGGACGGATCCGGAACGAGCGCGCGTACTGGGTGCTCAACGCGTGCAAGCCCACCCTGGCGAGCAGCCAGCCCCCCCAGCCGATGACGCCCATGTTCAACCCGATGGATCAGGACATCGGAACTGCCGGAGACCCGGCGTACGCGGGCTCGGCGGCCGTCGCGAACGGGGTCTACACGGTGATCGCCGGCGGCGACGACATCTGGAATAGCAGCGACGCCTTTCACTTTGTCTACGTCCCGATCTCGGGCGACTTCCACCTCCAGGCGCGGGTGACCTCCCTCGGATATGCCGATTACTGGTCGAAGGCGGGTGTGATGCTGCGCAACGACCTGACGCCGAGCGCGGCCCAGTCCACCATGCTGATCAACGCCGGGGCTCTCACGGGGTTCCAGTGGCGGGCGTCGAACGGCGCGAGCAGCGACTGGACGCAGGGACCGGGCGCGGGGTTCCCCTACTGGGTTCGTCTGACGCGGGCTGCCGGGATCGTCTCGGGGGACGTTTCGCCCGACGGCACGAACTGGACCAACGTCGGTTCGATCCAACCTACGATCGGCGACGCCGCGTACGTCGGGCTCGCGGTCACCGCCCACAACAACGGCACGAGCACGACCGCGACGTTCGACAACGTCAGCTTTGGCTCCATCGCACCGCCCAATCCGTTGCCCGCGTCCGCGTGCCTCGACGACAGCGATTGCTGCGGCGCGCAGACCGCGCCGCCCACGGCCGCGTGCGAGGTCGACGTGCCCCTCGCGACCCCGGTGACGCGGCACTGCGTGCCGCTGGGTTCGAATTCATGCGTCGCGTTGGGGGGCGGCTGCGCGTCCGACACGGACTGCTGCGGCTTCCCCACGAACCGCTGCACGAAGGGCGTGTGCACCGTCCCGGCCGCGCCCTTTTCGTATACCGATTTGGTCTTCACACGCGACTACGTCGCCTCGTGCCCGAACCAGGAGCAGCCGGTGTGGAGGTTCTTCGATTGGGAGACGGTGACACCCGGAGACTCTGCGATCCGCTTCGCGGTCGCGACGGCAGCCGCGTCGGCCGCACTCCCGACGACGATTGGAGCTCCGGGTGTCGTCGCGATCGGAACGGCGTCGGGTGCGCCGATCACGCTCTGGACCGGCGCGGACGTCGGCGCCGCCCTGAAGGCCGCCGGCCAGCCGACGTCGTTACCGTATTTGCGTGTGTTCATGGACTTCCAACCCACCTCGGATCAGAGCCAAGGGCCCACTCTGACGGCTTGGAGGCAGCAGTTCGACTGCGAAGCGTCGGAGTGAAAAGGATGAATTCGAAAATGAAATGGTTCGCGTCCTCATTTTTCGCGGCAGCGACGGCGCTCGGCTGCAACGGCGGGAGCTCCGGGGGTGCGTTGGAAGAAAGCGTCGGTTTCGTCGGACACGCCGGTGGGGGGACCCCATCCGATGCGAGTTCGAGCGGAGCCGGCTCACGCGCGTCAGGGTCAGGCGACTCCGCCTCGGGCGTTCCGTCCGGGGACGGGTCGGTGGCCGAGGGGTCGGCAAACCAGGGGGCGCCGGAGGCGGGAGCGGCGGCGATGGACACTCCCGCCTCGGACGCCTCCATGGTCGAACCCTCGTGCGCGCCCAACACGACGTGGTCCGCGCCCGTCGCGGTGCCGGGTGTTCCCAGCTTCGCGACGGAACCGATCGTGACGCTGACTGGTGACGAGCTGACGCTGGCGTGGGTGCTCGACGCCGGGGGCGGTCAAGGCAGCGTATTCGTGGCCGACCGAGCCTCGCCGTCGGACCCATTTGCGGACGCGCTGCCGTTCGTCGCGGATGCTCCAGCGGACGCCGGAACGTCCTCGTATTTCGCCTTCGAGCGGGTCGCGGTCGCGGGCGACGGGTTGACCCTGTCCGGCGTCGCCAACGGCGGGCAGGCGATGGGCGACTTTACGCGCACGGCGCGCGGTCAGACCTTTTCGGGCACTCCTCTCGAGTACGTGTTTCAGCCCATCGTGACGCAACTGGCGGGCGACTTCCGCGGCGGCTCGCTCGGCGACCCGGTCGTCACCCCCGACGGCACCGATCTGGTCTATTCGGTCGCCGGTCTGTCGGGGTCGACCTCGGTCTTCGAGTCACGGACGACGACGCAAATTTGGACCAACGGCTCGCCGCAGGCCTCGACGCCGTTGCAGAGCGCGAACGGCGCCCGCAAGCGACCCACGTCGATCACCGCGGACCATTTGAATCTGTTCTACTGGGACGACGGGGCCGGCACGGCTTACGTCGTCCAGCGGGGGTTTCCGACCGCAAACTTCAACTTCAGCTGGTCGCTCGGCGCGTACGCCTCGGTCCAAACGAATAGCCGCTGCACGCGACTCTACTACGTGACAGCGGCATCCGGTGGAGGCTACGAGCTCGTGTCGATCGACGCACAATGAGGGCGACGGCGCGCGCGAGATGCGACGGACTCCTGGGGTCCGTCCCTTCTTATCGCGCGACGATACCCACCGCCCCGACCGGCAGGGCCCCCGCCGCGGACGGCGTGTAGTCCGCCGCGCCGACGCGCGTGAGCGTGCCGTCCGGATCGATGAGGAAGATGCCGATCGACGGGACGGCCGAGTTGAGGACATAGAGGAACTTGCCGTCGGCCGAGACGAACTCGTCGTTCGGCCCTTCGAACGCGGGCCCGGCGTCCGTGACGACCGTCTTTCCCGTCGTCGCGACGACCGCGTTGGCCCGGGTACCAATGTTCGTCAGCCCGCCGCTCATCGCGCTCACGGTATAACCGCTGACGTCGGGTCCCTTTGCGTTGGCCACGTAAGCCCAGTTCGACGCCGAGGCCACCCAGCACGGAGCCGGGTCGGTCGGCAGAAACTGCGAGCCCCCCGACGCGGGCGCGACGGGGGCGATCGCGCCGCCGGCGTACGTGTACGATCCGACTCCAGTGGATCCCGCTTCGGAGACGATCAAGTAGCTCCCGACGAACGCGAAGCCGTACGGCGTCAGCTGGACCCCGGCGTCGATTCCTGCCGACGCGGTCGGGTAGGACCCCTTCGCCGTCGCGAGGCCGGTCGCGTCGACTCCGAACGTGTCGATGGCGCCGGGCCCGCTCACGCTGACGCCGCCCCCCGATTGCTTCTCGGTCACGACGAGCCATTTGCCGTCGGGGGTGAATTGAATTTGCGCCGGGTCGACGCTCTCGGTCGTACTACTGAGCGGGAGGGCCGAGTTTGCGATCGGCGTCGCAGTCGGCGCGCCGACGGCGTTGGTCACCGTGTAGCCCGCGATCATCGACGGCGTCGTGACATTCCCTTCGTAGAGGACGTACAGGGTATTTCCGGAAAACGTGATGCTCTTCGGGCCCACGAGCGAAGCGCTCGCCGCGCTCACTTTGACCGCCGTACCCAGCGTCCCGTCGTAGTTGACGGGAAGGATCGAGAAGCTGTTGTCGCCGGCGTTGACGGTGTAGATGCGGTTCGCGCTCGTGTCGTACGCGATGGCCCCCTGCTCGCCGAGCGAAGCTCCCGAGCCGTTTCCCCCTGTCGCGAAGGGCGCCGCCATCGGTGTGAGCGTGCCGTCCGAAGCGCGCACGAAACCGAGCACGGCATTGCCCGTCGCCGAGTTCGACGTGGTGTACACGGCGTTCACCGGAGCCTGCCCGGCGTCGCCTGCGTCGAGCCCGCTGTCCGACGCGTCGGGAGTGACAGCCGCATCGTTGGAGCCGTCCGTGGTCACCGACCCGTCCGACGCGTCGGTGCTCAAGGCTGCCTCACTCCCCGAATCGGGTGTGACGGTTCCGTCGCTAGCCGAATCGCCGCCGCCGTCGGTCTGACCACCCGGGGGAGGACCGGAGGTGTCGTCCCCGCAGCCGGTGATGAAGAATATTGATGGAAGCACGCCGATTAGGATCGAACGTTTACGCATGGTGGGCCTCATGACTGGAAGTGGTTTGCGAGCCCTATGCCAAGTCGGCGGTAGACCAGCGATGGCCGCATTGGCGTGGAGCATCGCCCAAACGAATCGACGTGTCCTCCGGCCGGTCGGAGACGTCGCGGCGCTCGTCGGAAATCGACGGCGGTCCGACCGGTGGTACGTTCGCAGCCTGAGAACGGTCGGTCGAAGTGCATTCCAATATCATCGGTCGAGATTGCTTCGAGCCGCGCGCGAGGCGCGCGGCTTTGGTTCGGTCGTTCTTTTCGAGGGTAAGGTCGGCTTGACGGACATCCCGGGCTCGGGAGCCGGCGCTTGAAGAAGCGCGCTCAAGCGCTCCTCCAGTGGACGGGGCTGGGTGTGGCGGTCGGCGTCGCGTGCGGCGTGGCGTCCGCCCTCTTTCTCATTCTCCTCGAGCGAGCGACTCGCCTGCGCGAGTCGCACGAATTCATCGTTTACACGCTACCGATCGCGGGCGCCGTCATCGGGCTCGTCTACGAACGGTGGGGCACTTCGATCAAGGGCGGCAACAACCTGGTGCTCGACACGATCCATGAGAACAGCCCGCAGATTCCGCTGCGGATGGCCCCGATGGTTCTCCTCGGGACCGTCCTCACGCACCTGTTCGGCGGCAGCGCCGGTCGGGAAGGCACCGCGGTGCAGATGGGCGCAAGCCTCGCCGACGAGATCGCACACCGGCTGGGCGTGACCAGCGACACGCGGCGGCGCCTGCTGGCCGCAGGGATCGCGGGCGGCTTCGGCTCGGTCTTCGGAACTCCGATCGCGGGCACGATCTTCGGCATGGAGGTCGTCTCGATCGGCCGGATCGAATACGACGCATTCTTTCCGGCCCTGGTCGCCTCGATCGTGGGTGACATGGTGACCCGTGGGCTGGGCGTCGCGCACACGCCCTATCCGCGCATCGGCCAGGTCGCGCTGACGGCGCCCGTCGTCGGGAAGCTCTTCGTGATGGCCGTCGCGATGGCGCTCGCCGCCGTCGCGTTCGTCGAGCTGACCCATCGCTTGAAGCGCTTTTTGGAGAGACACATCCGTCGGCTCCCGGTTCGCATGTTCTTGGGCGCGATCGCCGTCGTGGCGATGTGGAAGCTCATCGGAACGAGCGACTACCTCGGGCTCGGGGTGCCCACGATCGTGCGCTCCTTCGTCGATCCACGGCTCCCCTGGTACGCATTCGCGGCGAAGCTCGTGTTCACGTCGGTCACGCTCGCCTCAGGATTCCTCGGGGGCGAAGTGACGCCTCTCTTCTTCGTCGGAGCCACACTCGGCAACGTTGTGGCGCGCGGGCTCGGCCTGCCCATCGACCTCGGCGCGGGCATCGGTCTCGCGGCGGTCTTCGGCGCTGCCGCCAACACGCCGGTGGCGCTGTCGATCATGGCCGTGGAGCTGCTCGGCGGGGCCACGCTGCCCCACGTGATGATCGTGGCCGCGATTGCATACATCTTGACCGGGCATCGAGGGATTTACCCCGCGCAGCGGATTCACGTCAGAAAGCACGGTGGCTTCTTGCGGGCACCGATGGCCCTTCGCGACTACCGCGACTCCGAGGCATCGCCGAGTGAAACGGGCGACTCCAAAACGGGCGGCCCGTAGGGCGAGTCGGCAAGCCGGGCGCGTATTCCTACCCTCGAAAGGAGAGCTCGGAATGGTGGGATCCGTCGCGTCGGCTGACGATGACCGAGCGCGGAAGAACTCGGCGATACGGCTCGTCCACGCCAATCCTCACTTGTACAATTCGACGTACGCCACGGCGAGATCGAAGGGAGGAAGAGGGACGTCCTCGACTTCGAAGTTCACGCTGTAGAGCGCGCTCAGATCGAGCGCTCGCTGCGCGGCGCCGGGCCCCGACCAGCCCGCCGGCTGCAACGCCGCGAACGGCACCTGGATGTGCGTCCAATTGGACGAGAAGGAGACGACCGTGCGCGGTCCGTCGCCGCACCCGCCGAGGCCGCCGCCTGCACAAACATTGCATCCTCCAGCGTCTGGCGGCGTTCCGAAGGGATTGCTCCGGTCGTCTTGAACGATGATTCTCACTTGGCGCGGGAGACCGGAGAACGACTTGGCCCAAAATTGAATTCCCGACCATCCCGAAGCGTCGAAGGCTTCCTGCACGAGCGAGTCATGGTCGCCCGCGTCCACATCGAAGATGACGCCTTCGCTGCACGCATTCAACGAGATCGGGCCCCCGTCGGGCGGCGCCCCCGCGAAGTTCAGCCCCAAACCTGCACCCCATGTAATCTCGCCGGCCCCGGAGAATCGTCGATACGGTTGTGCGGCGTCCGCGTAGACGGGGCCGCCGCCGTCGGTCACGGCGACCACCGGCGTGCCGTCGGCCGGAACGAGAACTCCCGCGTCGCTCATGAAAATGGGCGGCTGGGACCACGAGACGGCGCGATCCGAGTACGTGCCCCACTCCCCTGTCATGCCCGGCCCGTCGGGCGCTAGATGGAGCATGTCGTCCACGAGCCGCGTGGCCATCGGAGCGACGAAGACGGGCACCGGCACCGCGGCGTCGCTCGGAGGCTCGGTCACTGTCGGAGAGCTCACGCCCGGAGGCCCGCTGCTTGCTGCCCCAGCGGCGGAGGCGCCGGAACCGAGCATGGAAGCTGCGCCTGGGGCGCCGTTGGTTGCACCGCCGTTCCCCCCGGCGGATTGGCCCCCCACGTCGTCGAAGGAACCACGGACGGCGGCCAGATCACGGCCGCCGCATGCGCAAACGAGAAAAACCGGAATCGCGAACCACGCGGCCCGCGCGTAGAGTCCATACGTTCTGAACGTCTCCATGGCTTTTTCCTGGGTTCGTCACGGCGGCGCAGCGCCTGGTCGGGGCCCGAACGGCCGGGCGCGCGCAGCCATGCAAGAACGCGACTTGGAGACGTGCGGAAGCAAAGCCGGGGCTGCGAACGGGATGAACGAGCCACACTGTGCCAACGCACGACACGGCTGTCGCGGATCGCGTGGGGAGTTCGCGGGCCGCGAGAGGGCTTCGCAAGACTTCGAAGGACGAAGAGACCCGTTCTTGCTTCGAATCAATTGCCGATTTGCACCGTCACGCCGACAGATGGGACGTTGTTTTCGTCGAGCACGAAGAGGAGGTAGTGACCGGGCGGAACCCACCCGTCGGAGGCGACCGCGGTGTTCACGAGTGTCCCCGCCGCAGTCGCGGACTCGAACGAAAGCTCCGAGTATCGCTGGTTCTGATTGAAGGCGTGGGTTACGGACGGAAAGCGAATCAAAGTCACTTTTCCGACCGGTGCGGAACTCTGCACTTGAAAAGTCGCGTCGTAGGTGATGGTCGTGGGCGCGGCCAATATGGTCGGCCGGACTTTGAACCAGTAGTCCGGATAGTACGCTTCGGCCGTGCTCTGGATGCTCGTCACTCCGGCTCCTTCGCCGCCGCCCGACACGATGACGCGCCCGTCGGCCAGAAGCAGCGCGCTCGAGTGATAGCCGCGTGGCGCGATCTCGGCCGGAAGGAGGGTCCACGCGGTCCCGTCGAAGATTTCGGCCGGCGTCGCCGCCGTGTCCAGGTCGCTGAACCCCGGACCGTACGTCCCACCCGTCACGAGGATTCGACCGTCCGGAAGCACGGTCGAGGTGAGCTGGCGCCGGCCGATGAACATCGGGGGCTGGGCGGTCCACGTGAGCGTCGACACGTCGAGCGAATCGACGGCGTTGACCGGCGCAGGCCCCACGGGTTGGGCGCCTCCGCCCCCGAAGATGTAGGCCTGTCGTCCGACGAGCGAGGCCGATCCGTAATCACGTACTGCCCCCGTGGGGTCGATGCGGTCGGGGCCGCGCGTCCACGCTCCCAGCGCGGCCGTATCGAGAGTCCATGTGTCCACGTCCGGCCCGACTTTCACCGCCTTCGCGTTCGGTAGCGCGAACATCCACGGGTAAAGCGCCCCGCCGAGAGGATGGGGGGCCACGACGACGTTGTCGACTGCAGCCGTGAGATCACGCAGCGCATTCGCCTTCGGATCGTAGACCTCCGGCAACGTGTTCTTGTCGAACGTCAAATCGAGGCTGCCCGACAAGATGAGCGCTGTCCCGTCGGAGAGTATCGTCACGGTCGGGTACCAGCGCGACGCGTTCATGGTCGGCAGTGATTGCCACGGCAACGGCTGGAGCGGGTCGTAGGCCGAGAGGTTCGGGACTCCGATTCCGTCGAGCGGAGGCGCCCCCATCGGCGAATCGTCCCCGCCTGCCATGAGCAGCCGGCCGTCGGGCAGGAACGCCTCCCCGGCGCAAAAGAGGTCGTAGCCAGGCCCATCGACGGGTGTGCTCACTTCCGTCGACGGATCCCACGAGGCGACGTTCCCGAGCCTGTCCCAGTAGAGCACGGTCCCCGTCGTAGGCATCAAATGGGCGTTCATCCCGATGATCCCCCAGCACATGGGAGATCCCCAGTGCCCGTACTTCTGACTCCCCTCGTCGTCGAAGACTGTGACAGCGGCGACCGCCGGCCCCGCGATGTCGACGTTCGACGGCGCCATCAGCTTCACATCGAACGACTGCGAGACGTCCGGCACATCCATCCGGCCACCTGCCGCGGTCAACGTCGTTTCATCCGTGGCGTTGTCGACGAGACTGATCGTGATGGTCTGGCTCGTCTGGCCGGGCGCGAACGTGACGGTCCCCTGGGCGGGCACGTAGTCGGTCGAGGCGATACCGTTGTGGTCGGCCGTTGCATATTCGACCACGGCCGCGCCGCTCGTGTCGCCTCCGCGGTCGACCTTCAGGACGACGCTACCCGCATTCTCCTGTACCTCATATCGATCGCGGTCGAACGAAACCCAGCTACCTCCGACGTTCATGAAATTGACCCGCACGTCGGCGAGGTCGAAGTTCGCGGCCTCGCCCCCCGAACGAGCACCGAACCAGGCGCGCGACTCATAGGGAAGCGCACCGGGTACCGCGATTCCGCTCGCGACGAGGACCGGAACTCCGCACGGAGGCGTGACCCACAAGCTCGTGGCCGATCCCCCGTCGATCGGGGCCACCTCGAACCGCGCGTGGTGCCAGAGCCCACTGCCGATGTCGGTGATCTTCTCGAGGCTGAGTTGAATGTACCGGACTCCATTGTAGTAAAGAGACACGCTGTCCGAGAAATTCGGGACGATGTTCGGGTCACCGATGTCTCCGGGGTGAGTGTAGACATCGAAGCCGACTCCAAACGATCCGAGAAAACTCGGAGCCTCCGCGAATGTGGGCGCCGCTAGCGCCCCGGCGGGATAGAGGGACGTATTGATCAGCGCGAAGCCCAGCCCGTCCGCCCGGCCCCGGTTCAAGACCGTCGTAATCCGGAAATCGAAGTCGGCCAAAATCGTCGAATATGCGCCCGGGGCCGTGCGCTGGAACGCGATGGAGTTGTGATCGTAGTCGCCCGCGACCGGTATGCCGGCGAGGCGCAGATAGTGGGCCGGATCATGCTCCGATGCAGCGGTGAAGATGGTCGGGGTCCCCAGGAGCGAGCCCACGCTCTGTTGTTTGAGGCAGTCGTACGGAGTATTGACGAGGGTGGTTCCCGGACAGGCATTGAAGAGAGTCTCGCTCCAGTCTTGCAACGTGGGCGGCGCCAGGGGAAGGCCCCCTTCCCCGCTCTGACTGCCGGACTCGAAACCGCCTTCGGGCGGCGCAGGCGAAGCGGCTTCGTACGCGTCGGCCGCGGCATCGGCTGCGTCCCCCAGTTGCGCCCCTCCATCCCCACTGGACGCTTCGTCCGCCGATGACGTTTCACTCGCCTCAGGACTCGCCTCGAGCGAGACGTCGGCCGGAACTGTGGCATCCGCCGGGCCGCTTTGCGCACAATTCGGTTGAGCAGAGTCGGGTCCCACTGTCTGGGTCTCGTCCGACGCGTCGGCCGAAGGATCGCCAGGCGAAGCGCCCTGCGAACACGCGATCATCGCCGAAGGAGCGATGGACCAGAATACGAAACGAGTGACCCTCTTGAATGTCATGGCTTTGGCTCCCGCCCAGGTGTGTTTTTTCGGTTGCTCGATTCGGTCGAAAGCGAAGAAAGAGCCGCCCCGTCGGGGCTGAACTGCGAGTGGCCCTCGAGAAAGGCGTCGAGAACGGCGACGCGCGCGTCGAGCTCGACCCGCTCGGCGTCGAAGAGCGCGTCGAGGCACTCCGAGCGACGGTCGATCGACACACCGCTCTCTCCGACCCGGTAGCGACGATCGGTCTCCTCGAACGCCCGGCGTGCTGCCTCGAGCGCGTGAGCGGACGCGCGCCACGAGCCGGAGCGGGCGTCGATCCGTGCGCGGCGCTCGGCAAGCGCATTCTGTGCGGCTCGTTCGGCGACACCCACTTCCGCCTGACGTGCATCGGCGATCGCGACGCGCTCGGCGATCTCACCCGCGGCCTTGGGGTTCACTCCCAGGCGTAGGGCCAGGTCGACGCGCGCGTCGCGCGTAGGCGCTCCCAACCCGGCGCCATCCGTCGGCGGCGAGTCCCACTCGCCGAAGGGTTCGAACTCCGCGAAGAAGGTGATGGGGTCGAGCAGGCGGAGAAATGACGCGCCCACGCCCGCCCAAGCCAGGTCGGCCCTCGTTCGCGCCGCAGCGACGTCGGCCGTGTGCAGCGACGGGGCGGCTTCGGTCAGCGCGTTCTGCAGCGCGACGCCGAGGTCGGTCGATGCGACCCGGCCGAACTCGTCGAGCACGCGCTCGGACGGTTCCATGTTCCGCTGCGCCCAAAGCAGCCGGCTTCGCTCCCAGTCGGCTTGCGCCTCGAGCACGTCGGCCTGGGAGGCCGCGTACGCGCTCTCGGCGTAGGCCAAGGCGTTCGGCCCGATCTGCGCCGCGCTCAGCCGGGGTGACGTCAAGAGCACGGTCCTTCCGCGCGCAGCCCGTCGATCGGGTTCGAGCCGCGTCCTCTCTCGTGCGTTCCAGCCCGCGGCGATGGCGGCGATCGCAGAGACGGCGGCGTGCATGCGCGCGGCTCGGCGCGACGTGCGGGCAAACCGCTCCTGGGCGGACATTTCGACGAAAGAAAAGGACTCGCC
>JBAULD010001059.1:0-1533 GCA_049578005.1 Polyangiaceae bacterium | reverse complement strand
GACAGCGGTGACGAGCACCACGCTCTCCCCGTAGGTGACGAGTACGGCGCCGTGCGCCTGTTTTGCTAGGCGCCCGGTCTCTAAGACGAGCGGTTTGCCGTGAATGAGGACGGACTCGCGGACGAATGACATGGCTGCCAGCGCTCCTGGGCGCAGTACCGCGTGCGTGCGGCGTGACGTCTAAGCCGACCGTCCGCCTTTGATCCTCGGTTCGCGAGCACCAATCGGCGGGGATTGGTGCTCACGAATCGAAGAGCAAAAGGTCGATGACGGAGCCTAGAGAAATTCACTTGCGGAGGCTAAGAGCGCCGACCACACCCCTGTAGCGTTCGAGGCTGACGCGCTTGAGATAGTCCAGCAGGCGCCTTCGCTTCGACACCATTCGCAGCAGGCCTCGGCGCGAATGGTGGTCCTTCAGGTGTGTCTTGAAGTGGTCGGTCAGATATCCGATTCGTTCGGTCAGCAGCGCGATCTGAACTTCCGGCGAGCCGGTGTCGTGCTCGTGCGTACGGAATTTGGTGACGACTTCGGCTTTTCTGTCGGTATCTAGGGGCATCTGTTTTGTATGTGCGGCAGCTGGGTGCGGCGCGCAGTATAGGCATGCGCCCTGCTTCGTCAATCGCGGGCGGCGGCTGGGGCGTTCAACCTTCGGGTGCGGAACCCTACCCAGCGCTCGCGACCTGGGTGCACCCTAACCCCCGACCGCCCGTTCGCAGCCACCGGTCCGCTCTTGAACGGGGGATGGACAAAACCGCCAGGACGGCAGCGCCACGAGCTCCGAGGACGCCTCGGTCACCTGGTGAGTGATGCGGTCGACGCGCCGCGTCCCCGGGCGTCTTTGTCTTCTCCCAGGTTCGAACATGCAGCTCGTCAGTTGGAGTTCGCCGCTCGTCCGTTCGTCTTGCAGCTCGTCTGGCGCGGCGGCGTAGCCGTAGCGTAACGTGGTGAGCACTGGAGGATCGGATGGAGTCGAGGTTCTTCCGCTGGCTGGGTCTCATCTCGCTGGCGCTTGCGATGTGGAGTCTTTCGGCAGGCTGCGCGCAGGCTCGCGACCCCATCAACCGCGTTCAGGCGAATGCCTTGGACAAGCACTTCTTCGTGGGACCCAGCTTGAGCGATCCGACGGACGACCCTGAGTTTTACATGGGGAACCGTATCATCGACGAACCGCTGGGAGTGGGGCAGGGCTTTTGGCTCTTCCAGTCGCTCGGATCCCTCGCCCGCATCAAGTGGGAGATCCAAGAGACCGAGCTCATCGCCCGGCTCACGTACGAGCGCGTCCAGAACAGCGACGGCTTCGGGTCCCAATCGACCGACAATGGCCAGGTCGTCGCGATGTTCCGAATTCAAAGCCATTTCGATATCAAGCGCGACTACAACCCGCAGACCGGCGAAGAACTCAACATCATCGTCGAGAACACGACCGACCGACCGTGGTACGAGCGGGAGTCATTGCGGGTCGACTGGTCGACCAATCTCGTCACCGACGCGTACGATATCGACATCTTCTCGCTGGGCTCGGCTCTCGACGGC
>JBAULD010001058.1:0-3059 GCA_049578005.1 Polyangiaceae bacterium | reverse complement strand
GCGCTGGGAGCACCGAAGGAAACCACGGAAAGGCCGTTCATCCAGATCGGGGGCCCCTCATCGCCGTTCTCCCGCGCTTGTCACCGATGCCCGACGAACCGAAGCAGACGAAGGAGCTCCCGCCGGTCGACCCGCCGGCTGCGGAGGAGCGCCCGTCGTCCCCGCGAGCCGTCCCCGACTGGGCCGACGAAGAGTCGAGCACGCGCACGACCGAGGCGATCGTAGCGGTTCCCACGGCGATGGCTCGGCGCCAAACGACCCGTGCGCTCTTGACGGTCGTCAGCGGGCCGAACATCGGACGGGTGTACTCGGTGCGAGACGCCGAGACGGTGTTCGGTCGCGGCAAAGAGGCCCATGTACGCATCGAGGACGCGGGCGCGAGCCGGGCGCACGCGCGCATCGTCCTCCAAGAAGGACCGCGCTACTTCCTCGAAGACTTGAAGTCGACCAACGGGACGTTCGTCGCCGGTCGCCGCATCGACCGGGTGGAGCTCGCGAGCGGCGACCGCATCCACATCGGTCCGAACGTCGTCGTAACGTTCGCCATACTCGATGCGCAGGCCGAGAGCCTCGCGCGCCAGCACTACGAATCATCCGTCCGTGACCCGCTGACCCGGGCGCACAACCGCCGCTATCTCGTCGAGCGCCTCGCGAGTGAGATCGCGTACGCGAGACGTCACTCGACCCGGCTCGCGCTCATCTTGTTCGATCTCGACCACTTCAAGCGCGTGAACGACACGAACGGCCATCTCGCCGGCGACGATGTGCTTCGCGACGTCGCCGCTCTCGTCTCCCGGATGATTCGCTCGGAGGACGTCTTCGCCCGGTTCGGAGGCGAGGAGTTCGTCATCCTCGTGCGCGGAATCTCGCACGCCAATGTGGGTCGATTCGCCGAGCGGCTGCGGCAGGCCGTCGAGAGCCTGGAGGTCGTTCACGACGCGGCCGTGCTGAGGGTGACCATCAGCGTCGGCTACGCCTCGCTCGACGAGTTCGCGGACGCCGTGCGGACCCCGGAAACGATGATGCGCGTCGCCGACGAGCGGCTGTACCGCGCCAAGACGGCAGGCCGAAATCGGGTGTGCTCGAAATGATGGGAGAGGGTCCGGATCAACACGAGACCCTTCCGTTTGCTTGACGACGGCGCGCGTTAAGGACTCTACTGCCGCGCCGCGCTCCGAGGAGGCAAACCCGATGGCCGTCGACATCAAGAAACTCTTCAACGAAGAACTTCCGGCGGCGCTCGGCCGCAACGCCGAAGACGCGAAAACGATCGGCGCCCGGTACCAGATCAGCATCACCGGCCCGACCGGCGGCGACTGGAACGTCGACGTCAGTCCGACGGGTCCTTCTTGCAAGCCCGGCAGCGGACCGGCCGACTGCACCATCGTCGTGAGCGACGAAGACTTTCAGAAGCTCATCGAAAATCCCGGGGCGAACGGGATGACGCTCTTCTTCGCCGGCAAGCTCAAGCTGACGGGCAACCCGATGCTCGCGACGAAGCTCCAGAAGCTCTTTTCGTACAAGTGACTCGACCGGGCCGGCGGATCACCGGCTTTAGATCTTGCGAAACTCTTCGATGAACTCCCAGTCGGCGATGAGGCCCCTGCGGAGCAGGATCGACAGCAGCGCCGAGAACATCGCCTCCCACCGCGGTTCGGTCCCCAAAATTTCGCTCGCGTCCGCCCCATGCGCGACTGCTCGAAGCGCGCTCACCAGGTCCCGCGCTGTGAGCTGATCGCTCACGTCTTCACCGGCAAGCACGTCCGCGTCGGGCTTGGACGCGCGCTTCTTCGGTGCCGGCACCGAAATCGTCGTGCCGTCGAGGAGCGTGAGGGAAATCATCCGGGGCCGGACCCGCCGCGGCGCCGTGCCGTCGTTCCCCGCGACCACCGACGAATCGGGGTCCGGTCGAGCTCCGCCCTGGGCTTGCTCCGCGTCTATCTCCCGGGTGACGGCGTGAACTGCCGGAACCGCCGCCGGCGGCCTCGCGCCGCGGGGTCCCGCCCGTTGCACCGCTGCGCCCTGCGTCGCGATCGGCGTGGGCGGCGGAGCCTCGAGAGCGGACTCGCCCAAATAATAGACGCGAATCGCGGCCCGGATGTCGCTGGGACAGGCGATCATGGGCTTTACGGGCATGGAGGACGCGCGCGTCACTTCTTCGATGGCGTCTTCCCGCGTCGGGTCGTCCATCGCGACGTACAGCGTCTCGCCGTGATGTCGGACTCGGCGCACGAAGATTGGCACCAAGCTGTACTTCTCGGCGACCGCTCGCGGCACGAGGTTGAGAAGGCTTCGCGAGAAATCGACGTGATAGAGCGACACCCAGGGGACGCTGAGCTGGCGCGAGAGGGTCTGGGTGAGCTTGGTCTCGCCGACGAGGCCGAGCTCGATGAGGAGCTGCCCCAAACGGCGTCCGTCCTTGCGCTGGGCAAAAAGCGCCTGCTCGAGCTGCTGCTGCGAGAGCACGCCGGCCTCGACCAGCAGCTCACCGATCCGCTTGGCCACGTCCGTATGGTACGCCAGCTCGAGTCGCCGACGCCAAATCTCGGGCTCAGCCGCGCCGCTCCCGCTGCGGAGTTCCCTCGCCGGTCGGCCGTGGTAGCCTACCGAAGTTCCCGTCGCGAGGAGCCTGGGGAAATCTGATGCGGTCGTGCCCTCAGTGCGCCAGCCCTTGCGACGACGCACACCGGTTCTGCCCGTCCTGCGGGTTTCCGATCAGCAAGGCCGCTCCGAGCTCGGACGATCCGTTCGTCGGGCGCACGCTGCCCGGCGGCTACCTGATCCTCGAGCTCGTGGGAATTGGGGGGATGGGGCGGGTCTATCGGGCCGAACAAACGACCCTCGGCCGAACGGTGGCGGTCAAGATCATCCATCCCCATCTGGTAGGCGAAGAAAACGCCGCAGCGCGCTTCATTACGGAGGCGCGTGCGACGAGCCGCCTCAACCATCCGAACTCGGTGGGAATCATCGATTTCGGGAAGTCGGCCGACGGGCAGCTCTACCTCGTCATGGAGTACCTGCGAGGTCGCGACCTCGCCCGGGTCGCGTACGAAGACCGC
>JBAULD010001057.1:0-9260 GCA_049578005.1 Polyangiaceae bacterium | reverse complement strand
CTGGAACAGCGGATCAACAGCCACCCCCGGCTCGCCGACGATGAAAAGGTCCAGCTTCAGCAGTACGTGACCGGGTGCTACGGAACGCTGACCACGTTCAATGTGCTCTTTGCGGACCGTGAAGATCAATTCATCGGACAGAAGAGCGACGATTGAGGCTTCGGCCCTGTCGGCGGCGATGATCCTCGTGGCAGCGTCGTGCGCGCCGGCGAACCTGCCGACTTCGAGCCCCGTCGGGCGCGACGACGTACCGCTCGCGCCCGCCGGGGGGCGGTCGGGCCCCGTGGACTTCGCGTTCGAATCGCTCGACGAGCGACCGATCACCGCCGAGGCGACGCGCGGCAAGCCGACCGTGCTCACCTTCGTCACGACGGCGAGCCTCGCGGCCCAAGCGCAGGTCGACTTTCTCGTGGCGATGGCGAAGAACGACGGGGATCGCGTCCACTACGGGGTCGTCGCCGTCGACGACCGCGATAGCCGCGAGATGGTCGAACTCTACAAAAAGTCACTGTCGATCCCGTTTCCCGTCGCCTTGGCCGACGCGCAGACTCTGGCCGGGGCCGGCGCGTTCGGCGACGTTCGAGCCGTTCCCGTCACGGTCGTCCTCGATCGACGCGGGCGCATCGTCTGGCGCGTCGATGGACGGTTGGCGAGGAGCGACGAGCTGCGCGCGGCCATGCGAGGACTGTAGAGCGGTCAGTCCGTCAGTCTTTTTGCGAGTTCGCGCTTGAGCACCTTCCCGAGCGCGTTGCGCGGAAGATCACGCATGACAACGACTTGTCGCGGGACTTTGTAGGCCGCAAGGCGCTCTTTGGCGAACCCGCGGATCCGCTCTTCGCTGCACTCGTCCTCCTTTCCTGCCCGCGGGACCACGCACGCGACGACACGCTCGCCCCACGCCGCGTCGGCGACGCCGACGACGGCGACTTCCGCGACCGCTCCGCACTCGAGGAGCGCGCCTTCGATCTCGAGCGCGCTCAGCTTGTATCCGCCGCTCTTCAGGATGTCGACGCTGGTCCGGCCGAGGACGCGGACGAATCCGTCGGGATCGCACGCGACCGTGTCGCCCGTTTTGAACCAGCGCTCGCCGCCCTCGACGACGAACGCCTCCCGGGTTGCCTCTGGGCGGTCGTGGTAGCGATCGAACACGCTGGGCCCGGCGATCCAAAGCTCCCCGGTCTCGGCGGCCCGGCCGCCCTCGTCGACGACGCGCATCTTCACCGTCGGCAGCGGCGTGCCCACCGTTCCGGGGCGGCGCCCGGCCGAGGCGAGAGGGTTGCTCATCCCGACGCCAATCTCGGTCATCCCGAATCGCTCCAGCGGGTAGGCGCCGGTGAGCTCCAGCCAGCGGTTGCCGACGGCCACCGGTAGCGCCGCACTGCCGCTTGTCACCAGCCGAAGCGATCGCGCGCTCCGGCCCCACCGGTCCCGGGTCGGGCCGTCGGCGGCGTCGAAAGCGGCGAAGAGCTTCGCGTGGATTGTGGGCACCGCCATGAAGACGCTGGCGTTTTCCATGGCCTCCCAGGTCGCCATGGCGTCGAAGCGCGTGCCGCCGCCGACGAAGCGGGTGGCGGCGCCGGCGGCGATGGTCGAGAGAAGCGCGATGACGAGGCCGTGCATGTGGTGCAGGGGCAGAACGTGGAGAAGAACGTCGTCTTCACGAAGCCCCCAGGCCTCGCGGAGGAGCCCTTGCTGGACCGCGAGGTTGGCGTAGGTCAGGACGGCTCCCTTGGGCTTGCCGGTCGTCCCGCTCGTGTAGAGCTGGAGCGCCGGCTGGTCGTCCGTTGGATCCGCCGGAGATTTGCCGGTCAGGCCCGTTGCGGCGTCCTCGGTGGTCCAGATGCGACGCTCGGGAGCAAGGAAGACGACGCGGTCCAAAAGGTCCGGCGACGCGAGGACGGCATGGGCGCGCGCGTCGTCGCATAGGAACTTGGTTTCCGGCGGCGGGTGCAACGGCGACAGCACGACGGCGGTGCCGCCGGCGCGAAGCACGCCGAAGAAGGCCGCGACGAAGCTCGCCCCCGGAGAGACGAGCAGCGCGACCCTGTCGCCGTCGAGCGATGCGCGCCCGCCGAGAAGCGACGCGGCCGTTCGTTCGGATGCATCGACGGCGTGTCGCCAGCTCGTCGAGCCGCCCGCGTCGTACGTGACGACGCGATCGTCGCTCGCGCGCGCGCGCCAGCGGGAAAGGAGCGGCGAGGGGACTTGGGGCATCGGACGAAGCTGATTCAATCGCATCCGATCGGCTGCGTCCCGATCGCAATATCGTCGTACCAGACGTCCAGGGCGGGACCTGCGTACTTCTCGAAACCGAATTTCAAGTCGTCGTAATCGTCGAGCGGGTAGTCGGTGTGATGCAGATCCGGAATCTCGGTGCCTGCCACCCAGACGTCGATTTCCGGTTTCTTGGAGTCGAGCAAGACTTCGAGACAGGTCCACGTCTGCGACGAGAACTGGACCCCGGGAAGCATCCCGTCGTTGTAATAGTTGGCATTCGAAAGAGCTCCGTGCGCGTCGCCCATCACGGTGTACATCAGCATCTGGTAGTCTTCCCCGAGGCGTAGGTTGTTGCCTTGTCCTGGGGACGCAAAAAGGTCCCCCAAGATGAAGGTGTTGTGCCCCGCGCTCATCGGCGCCCCGAGACGAATGAAGGCGCGAACATAGAAACGTCCTGCCGGCGCGGGCAGGACCGATGCGTCGTGGAGCACGAGAAGTGTATCGTAGTCGCCGTCGCCGTCGGCCACGTGAATCGACTTCGTCCCGCTGTGCGCTGGCGTCGTGCTGTCGACGCGGACCGTTCCGCTACCGATGATCGAGGTGGACCAGGGCGCGGCCGGCGTCGCCGTCGCCGATTCGAACGAGTCGCAGAAGAGAAGTCCCGCGCGCGCTGCACACGGGTCGCCATCAGCGGCGTCGGACGCGCCCACGATACCGCCGTCACTCTTCGAGGCACTCGCGTCGTTCGCGGCGCTGGTGCCCGTCGCGCCATTGCCGTCCATGGCGCCGCTCTCCGCGTCCCCATTCGAGGGCGTGGCCGGGCTGTCGGTCACGGCACCGTCGCCGCGCCCGTCGTCGTCGGTCGCGTCGAAACCCGCCGCTGCGGCGTCGGCGGGTGTGTTGGGGACGCTCCCGGCTGCCGCCCCCCCGTCGCCGCCGTCCGAGCGACATCCGCCAGTGCTCTGGAGCAACGCGACCAGCATCAGCGAGGCCAAGCCGAAGTGCCCGAAGATCATGCGTCACGATAGCAAACGAGTCCCTCTCCTCACCTAGTTCGTAGTTCGCGCGACTCCGAAGCTTGTCAGTGGACTTCGCCGACCAGGAGCGCGAACCCGCCTACGAGGACTTCTTCCGGCGAAGCGCCGCCCTGACAGGCCACGCCGCTCTTGTCGATCGTGAATCCATGATCTCCGAACGCGAAGAGGAGCGTGCGCGGAGCGAGGGTCTCGACATGGCGTGCGATGGCTTCGGCCGCGGCCTCGGCGATGTCCTGGAGCTCTCGTACGAGTTCGCCGCGCGCCGCTTGAACACGCGACTCGACGATGTCGAGCTTGTGGAGCTCGCGCGGTCCGATTCGCATCCGGCGGACGTGCTCCGCGTTGCGACCGCGCAGCGGCTGCGCTTCCTGCTCGACGGTCGCCGGCGTGCGCAAGGCTTCGATGCCCCGCGCGATCGTCTCCAGCTGCCGGCTCGTCGTCGTCGGAAGGGCGCTCCAGAGCAGGACCTCGTCGGTGAGCGCCGCACGGGCCCCGACTTTGGCGACCACCCGAGTTTGGATGGCTCGCGACAGGTCCCATCGCATGGCGTCGACGAGTAGTAGTCGCATCGTGCGGGCGCCGTGGAGCCGCGCGACGCGCCCGGCGATATCGTGGACGTCGAGGACCATTCGCGGGCGCTTGGTCGTCGCTGCGAACGTCGGAAACGACTCCACGTACCCGGCGGCGAAGGTGTCGCGGAAGTCATCGCGCGCGCGGCGCGCCCGAGGATCCTCGAGGCCCGCGACCACGGCGTTGTTGAGGGGGACGTAGGCTTCGGCGAAGAGCTGCTCGAGTGCGGCGATGGGCTGCGGACCGCGCGCCGCCGCGAGTTGGAGCGTCCACGTGCGCCACGTGTCGCCCGTGCTCGGGACCTGCGCAGCGTGAGCCGCTGGCGCGACCGCGGCCGGCGGCAGTGAGATCGGCGGCGATTGCGTGAGGAGGAGCTGGCTCAAGGCGACCGGATCCCCGTAGGCGGACGTCTGCGTGTCACGCGCGTCCAGGAGTACGGTCAGCGGTCGCTCGCGAGTCGCGCTCGCAAGAAAGCGAAGCGTGGCGCAGTCGTTCGGGTCGAGCGCGCCGAAGGCGCTAGTGGCTGCCCGAAGCGGCCCCAGGACGACGGCGATCCCCGTCGCGCCGGACCGCCGAGCGCGGAAGAGTTGGTCGCTGAGGAGAGCGTCTCGGTCGGCTGCGCCCGCCAGGCCTGGGCTCGTCTCGCCCCGCGCGATAAGCTCACGTTCGATTGTCTCGGTGATGAGCTCGGCCAGTCGCCCGCGAGCCGACGGTCCGATGCCCTCGAGCTCCGCGACGATCATTCCAGCCCGTCCGAGGCGCACGCTGGCCTCGTCCCGTTCGTCGGTCGTGGCGAATCGCAGATCGCCTCGCGTCGTGTCGGGGCCGATAGAAGGCGCGGAGCGTCCAGGGTCGAACGTCATCATTGGGCGAAGAGGGATGTAGGCATGCCTCTCGCCGTTGGCCCAGTTTTTGGCGCTCGTTGACCGTCAGGGTACCGATGGTATCTTCCGGTGGTTCCCTCTGCAGGGTACGTGACTGCCGGCATCACATGGATCCCGAACAACCACGAACCCGGGAGGCTATGACCGCTCGGTGTGCAAGCCGGGCCGCTCCGACGGAGCGGACAATACTCGGAAGCCTTAAGCGCGGTCAGCGCTTCCCACCTAGCCGTTGGCTAGGGGTTCATGTCGTCCGGCACACGGCTCAGGTGGTAGGAACGACCCCAAGCGGGCGGCGTTGCTCAGAAGCGCCGCCCGCTCTTTTTTTTGCAGTGCGCAGGTGAGCCGGTGCTTTCGATTCGAGAGGCACTTCTCGAAATCATGGACAAAAAGCACCATTGGGCGTACCCGGCGCTGACGCGCCCCGGGCTATCGCGCAGCCAGCTGCTTATCCATTTTCGACACGAGTACCTCGTGTACGTCCGTGACTTTCCAGTGTTGCTCGCACGGACGCTCGGCATCGTCCCGCCCGTCGACGACGTGCGCGCCTCGCTCGCGAGCAATCTCTACGAAGAGCAAACGGGCGGAATATCCGGTACGGCCGCGCATCCGAAGCTCTTCCTGAGGATGATGGCCGGGCTGGGCTTCCACGCGGACGCGTTCGTCGACGACGACGCCTGGCTGCACCCTGCCGCGCTCCGTTATCGCGATTTTCTCCGGGAGCGTTCGGGCGCGTCACCCTGGCAAGGCGCTCTCGCCCTTCTGACGATCTTCGTCGAGGGGAGCGTCCACGAACGCGCGGAACTCGCGGGCGACTTCGTACGGGTCCGCGGGGACGAAGCGGTGCGGGCGCACGTCCTCGTCAAACACTACGGATGCCCGCCGGAGGCCATGGAGCTGTCACGCGCGCACGCGCAAGTGGAAGGAGAGCATCGCGAGGACGCGTGGAGGATGGTGCTCGCCGCGTCTCACACGAGCGACGAAACGCGCGCAGTGATCGACACGTGCGAGCGAGCACTCGCCATGTGGCACGCGTACCGGGATGGCGTCGCGGCACGCATGGGGCTCTCGGACGCGTCCCTCTGAGGGCCGGCGCCCCGGTTGGGCCGCTCTAGTCCTTCCAACTGTGACTTCCAAACCTTCCAGTTCATCCGCCGAGTTGCACCGCTTTGCGAACCCATGTGTCGACCTCCGCCGCGGTCACGAGGAACTCCGCGACGTCCGCGCGCGAAATGGATGAGGGCACGGGCGCGATCTCCGCCTTCACGATGTACTTCTTGCGGCCGGGCCCGTTCGTCAGCCGACCGGGACGCGCGATGACCCAATCGAGACCGCTGTCGCGCACGAGTCTTTCCTGGCGCTCGTGGTCTTCGAACGGCGCTTTGAGCAAGAACGAGATGACCAGCTTGTCGAGCAGGAAGCCCATGAGCTTGCGGCTCTCGCCCGTTCCCATTGCGCTCAGTACGACCAGTCGCCGAACGCCGTGGGCCTTCATGGCCTCGATGGCGTAGCCCGTTCCCTGCGAGAAGTAGTTCGGGTTTTCACGGAATCCTTTCATGCGGGTGGCCGAGGCCGTGATGACGACGGCGTCCTGCCCCCGAACTGCTTCATCGACCGAGTCGCGTCGGTGGAAGTCGCCCTTCTGCCTGGTGAGCTTCGGATGATCCAGGGTCAGCTTCTCGGGGCTGCGTGCGAACGCGGTCACTTCGTGCCCGCGGGAAAGCGCGATCTTCACGGCTTCCGCACCCGTGCCTTGGGACGCGCCGAGGATTGCGATCTTCATGGGCACAGCACCCGTTCTTTCAGGAACCGCTTGATCCGATCGTTGATGAGCCCGGGCTGCTCGATCGGGGCCACATGGCTTCCGCGCGGAACCATCAGGAGCTCGCCGTGAGGCATCGCTTCGGTCATCGCCGTCGCCAGAAACGGCGGCGTAAACGTGTCTCGCTCCCCGGCGATCACCAGGACGGGAACCTCGATGCGCCCCAAGAGGTCGCCCGCGGTGTGTTCTCCGGCGGCGTGCAGCATCCTCAAGAACATCGGGAAATCGACGTCCGTCATGTGCGAAAGGTACGGGAGCACGTCTTCGGGATGCACTCGCTCAGGGTCTATCTCGCCGGCCTTGAGCGCAATCTTCAGCGCGAGCTGAGGGGGCAACCGGCTCCATAGCGCGCGCACGAGGTGCGGCGATTTGTCGGCGAGGTCGAGCAGCTTCGGCAGGATAAGTTCGAGCACCGGAACGCCGTGGAACGTGCTCGTGACATTTCCGAAGCTCCCGCACAGAAGCACAAGCGCGCGAATCTTCTCGGGTCGGGACCGGTAGGCCTCGAGCGCGACCTGGCATCCCATCGAGTGGCCAAGAAGAACGCAAGGCGGATCCCCGACATGGCGCCGCACGGCCCCTAGATCGTCGGCGTGCGCGGCGATGTCGATGCGGGCGGGATTCGCCGGGGGAGCGCTGCGTCCGTGGCCCCGATAGTGCCAGTGCACCAGCGGAACCATGGATGCCAGCTCTTCCCAGAGGTATTTCCAGATGAATCCGTCGCACAGGATTCCATCACTGAGAAGAGCGTGCACCTCGCCCGGCGTGTGCCCGCCCGTCCTCGTGCGCACGAACAAACGGGTACCGTCCCCGGCGAGCGCGAACGAGGTTCGCTCGTCCGTTCGCGCCCCCTCGGGTGGAGCCGTTTCCGCAGTACGATTCTTCGCCTGGCTCAGCCCCCCTCCTCGTCGTCGCCCCCTTCCACATCGTTGACACTCGGGAGCTTCTTGATCTCCACGCGTGAGATCTTCCACGCGCGCTGGACCACCCACGAAAGGGAGCGGTCGAGCCGAGCCGCCTCTTCCTTGATCTCTTGGAGCATCGACTCCGGGAAGTAGAGACTTTGTTTGCGCTTGTCGGTCTTTGAGCCGGGCAGGTTGGCCATCGGTTCCTTCTCACTCGTCGCCAAGGGGAGCCTCCTTCATGTAGGCCGCCGGAAAGGTGCGGGAAACGCTGCGCTTGCCTTCACGAGGATACCTCGATTGTCGGTTGACTTACGAGGGGGATCAAGCTGAGCAAGCGTCCGCAGGCTACAGGGTCCAGGCCGCCGCAGAAAAGTTCTTCGCGTGGGTCTTCCAACTTTTTGATGCGTGCCGGCGCGGCCCCGTCCGGTCGAAAACCGCGCGCGGCGCGGCTACGGTGCATGGAAATGCGACTTGTCGGGCTTAAGGGCGTGCTTCTCGCGATGTGCGCATTTTCGGGCGGTGCGTGCATGACGGCGCTGGGCGGCGGGTCTCGCGCGGCCCGCGGCGAAACTCCGTACGGCGCCGTCGAGCAGCTCGGGCGCGTGCTCGTCGAAGTAGAAAGCGAGTACGTCGACCCGGTCGATCGGGCCAAGCTCGTCAGCGGCGCAATCAAAGGGATGGTGGCCGAGCTCGACCCGCATTCGAGCTACATGGACGCCGAGGAGTTTCAGGCTTTCCAAAACGATACCCAAGGGCAGTTCGGCGGTATCGGTATCGAAGTGGAGACGCGCAACGATCAAATCGTCGTGCTCTCTCCCATCGGAGGGTCCCCGGCCGAGCGAGCCGGAATTCAAAGCGGAGACGTTATCGTGAGCGTCGAGGGAAGGGACGCGACTTCGCAGCCGCTCGACAAACTCGTCAAGCATCTGCGAGGTGCTCCCGGTGGCCACGTGAAGATCGGCGTTCGGCGCCAGGGTCTGTCAGACCTCCTCTCGTTCGATCTCGTGCGCGAAGTGATTCACGTCCCGAGCGTCGCGGCCAAGCTCCTCTCGGGTCGCGTGGCCTACGTGCGCATCAAGCAGTTTCAAGAGCGGACGCACGACGAGCTCCTCGACGCGGCTGCGAAGCTGCGCGCCCGGGCCGGCGGGCGGTTCTCGGGGATAATCCTCGATCTGCGCAGCGATCCCGGTGGGCTCGTCGATCAGGCGGCGGACGTCGCCGACGAGTTTCTCGACGAAGGCGTCATCTACACGGCGCGCCACCGCGGGCGTATCGTGGACGAAGTGAAGGCTCGGTCGGGGGGCGCGTTCGTGGACCCGCCTTGCGTCGTACTCGTCAACCAGTATACCGCCAGCGCTTCCGAGCTCGTCGCCGGCGCGCTTCAGGATCACAAGCGAGCGAGCATCGTGGGGGAGCCGACCTTCGGAAAAGGAAGCGTTCAGGCGATCGTCTCGCTGCCGGGCGGAGCGGGCATGCGTCTGACAGTCTCCCGCTATTACACGCCGGGCGGTCACGCGATCCAGGCCGACGGAGTCCATCCGGACGTCGCCGTCGAAATCAAGAAGACCGAGGGGGCCGTCTCCTACCGCGAAAAGGATCTGGAAGGTCACCTCGCGCCCGAGTCGGCCGCTGGGCTGGAGGCGCGTCCGAAGGGGGTCGTCGTCGTGGCGGCGGACGCAGCCTCCCCTGTCCCGGAGCCGAGCAGGAGCGACGCGCGCAACGTCCCGGACGATCCCGAGAAGGGCAACGACGCTATGCTCAAGGTCGGATGGGAGGTCCTTCAGCGGGCACTCGCGTCGCAGCCGACGCGCTGAGGGCAGTCGTCGCG
>JBAULD010001056.1:0-2598 GCA_049578005.1 Polyangiaceae bacterium | reverse complement strand
GTACTGGTACGCCGCCACCTGTTGCGCGGGGTCACCTTTGGAACAATCAAGCAGTAGGCGCGGCGGCCAACGTATCGTCGCTTTAGACCGCGCGGCCATCTCCGGACTCGCGATCGGTCTCGCGATGTACGTCCTGCCATTCTGGCGGGAGGGTCGCCTCAGACTGGCGTTTTGGTTGACGCTGATATCGACGCTCGTGCATGTTTACACATCTCACAGACGGAGCGAGGTCGAGTCGGTGGCTCCCGAGCGAGGGCCGCCGTGAGCTTTCTGGTCCTCGACGGGCTTCAGAAGACGTATCGCGATGGGACGCGTGCGGTGCGCGGGATCGATTTGTCCGTCGAGGAGGGCGAGCTGATCGTGCTTCTTGGGCCCTCGGGCTGCGGGAAAACGACCACGTTGCGCATGGTCGCTGGGCTCGAACTCGCGACGAGCGGATCGATAAGCTTGAACGGCAAGGACGTCACGGCAATGCGCCCTTCTCAGCGCGACGTCGGGATGGTGTTCCAGTTTTACGCCCTCTACCCTCACCTGACGGTTCGCGAGAACATCGCGTTTCCTCTCCGCGCGGGCGGCTGGCCGCGCTCGGAGATCGACACGCGTGTCGACGCCGTGGTTGCGCGCATGGGGCTCGGCAAGCTCCTCTCGAGCTTTCCGAGGCAGCTCTCCGGAGGGGATCAGCAAAAGGTGTCGCTGGCGCGAGCCATCGTCCGCCGCCCCGCGATTCATCTCATGGACGAACCGCTTGGAACGCTGGATGCCGATCAGCGACTGGCGATGAGAGAATTGATTCGCGCGGAGCAGCTAGCGTCGAGGGTGACAACCATCTACGTGACCCACGACCAAGAAGAAGCCATGAGCCTTGCCGACCGAATCGTCGTCATGGAGGGTGGACGGATCCGTCAGGTAGGCACGCCGTCGGAAGTATACGATCGCCCGAGCGACCTTTTTGTGGCGTCCTTCGTCGGCAGTCCGGGTATGAACCTCATCCCCGGCATTGTCACGGAGGATTCGGGTCGGCTGGAGTTCGTTTCCGAAGTGGGCCACCTGCACATCGGCGTTCCTCGCCGCGCACCGAAGGGACCCGCCACGTTGGGTATCCGTTGCGAGCACGTCCACGAGGCCTCCGACGGTCCCGTCTTCGGTCGTGTTGTGACCGAGGAGTATTTGGGCAGCGCCTGTCACGTTCACGTGGAGACCGACGTAGGCCGGGTGATCGTACGCGGCTCCAGCGGTACAGCGCGCAGACGGGGCGCCGAGCTGCGACTTCGGCTCGATTCGGCGCAGATCTCCATGTTCGACCGTGTCACGGAGAAGCGCCTATGAGCGCCTCGGCGTTCCGAGGAACCGACGGAACCGCGGGCGGAGGAGGCGGCGCCGGGGCGTCTGGTGGGCCTCCGGGCGAGCCCTTGCTCGTCGTGCGCGGCGTGTCGAAGCGGCTCGGGCGTGTCCAGGCGCTGCTCGACGTTCAGCTCCAGGTGCACGCCGACGAGCTTTTGGTCGTATTGGGGCCGACGGGCGCCGGCAAGACGACGCTGCTGCGAACCATCGCCGGCCTGGAGCGACCCGATGAAGGCGCCATCGCCATGGCGGGGCGGGAAGTCACGGCCATGGCTCCTGCAGAACGGGACGTCGCGCTCGTGTTCCAGAATTTCTCGCTCTATCCGCGCTGGACGGTTCGACGAAATCTCGAGTTTCCTCTCAGGGCACCGGGCCGGAGCGTAGGCGAAGCGGAGATTCGCCGCCGAGTCGATTGGGCCGCCAACCTGCTGAACATATCTCGGTATCTCGACCGAGAGGCGTCGCGACTATCCGGCGGCGAAATGCAACGAGTCGCAATCGGGCGCGCAATCGTTCGCCGGCCAAGACTGTTCTTGATGGACGAGCCGCTGACGAATTTGGACGCGAAGCTGCGAGAAAGGCTGCGCGTGGAGTTGGTCGAGCTGCGGCGCGACTTGAAGACTCCGATGGTATTCGTCACCCACGATCAGGCTGAGGCGCTCTCCATGGCCGACAGAATCGTCGTCCTATCGGAAGGCCGGGTGCTTCAAACCGGTACGCCACGCGAGATTTACGAGCGCCCGCTATCGCCGGTCGTTGCGCTGCAGCTCGGCCAACCTGCCATCAATCTGCTTCGCGTGCACCGCGTCGCGGATCAATGGCTCGCCGCCGATGGGACGCCGATCATGGCCGCCGAGTCGGCCGGTCCGACCGAGCGGCTCCTGGGCATCCGTCCGGAGAATGTACTTTTCACCGACCTCGAAAGAGAGAGCCCTCGCACTCCCGGCCCATTTGACGCAGTGGTCGAGATCGTCGAGTATGTTGGTCCGACGACGACGCTCTTGTGCGCTTGGGCGGGGACTCACGTGCATATCCTGATTCCCTACCGAGGGAGCGTTCGCCCCGGCGATCGCATCTTTCCCCGCGTCGATCCTGCCCGAGCGGTCCTCTTCGAGGTCCCTCGCGAAGTCGCCGACTACACTTCGCGAGTGGCTCCGCGTTTGCCGTCCTCTTCGTCTCCATTCCCCGCGCTCGCATCGAAAGGAAGTTCCCTATGAGCGTCCAGGCCTTTCAGCCAAAGTTCATGAAGATGAGCGT
>JBAULD010001055.1:0-2689 GCA_049578005.1 Polyangiaceae bacterium | reverse complement strand
CCCACGCGCCGCGCGCGGCCCGGGCCATCGCGTCGACCACTTCGGCGCGCGGTGGCGTCGTCGCGTTCCAATCGAAGTAAATCAAGCTCCGCGCCCGGTCAGCTGCTCGCGTCCACGACGACCATCGGCGCCCGCTTGGCCACGATCAACGAGAAGGCTGCTCCGGTGAGGTACGTCCCTTCGACCGTCGCCCCGGCGGCTACTTTCACGTCGCCGCCGAGGCCGCGCGCGACGCTCCGGGCAATGGCGAGCCCGACGCCGACGCCGCCGTGCGCGCGGGTCGGCGACCCGTCTACCTGATAGAACGGATCGAACACGCGCTGCGCGCGGTCCGGGGGCACGCCCGCGCCGCTGTCGGCCACGACCACTTCGTAGTGCGCTTCGAGGACGACGACGCGGACGCCGACGGTGCCGCCGCGCGGCGTGAACTTGCAGGCGTTCTCCAGGAGCTGGCTCAACGCGCGCGAGAGCCGGTCGGAGTCGCCGTACGCGGGAAGGGGTCCTCGCGGCATCTCTTCGAGCAGCGTCAGCTGGCTGTCGGCGAACGTATCGGCGTACGCCGCGAGCGACCGGCGAACGAGGTCGAGAAAGTCGTACTCGCGGTGGAAGAACTTCATCTTGCCGGTCTCGAGACCGGTGACGTCGATGAGATTGTCGAGCGTCGCGCGCAATCGCCGGACGCAGTCGTCCATCGCCCGAAGCGCCTTCGCCTGGGGCTTGTTGAGCGAGCCGAGCTCCTCGTCGAGCAGCATTCGGAGGTAACCCACGATCGGCGTCATCGGCGTCGCCAGCTCGTGGCTGATGTTGCGATAAAAAGACGTGCGCAGCCGTTCGACTTCGCGCAGCCGCTCGTTGGCCGCGCTGAGCTCCGCGACTTTTTGCTCGAGGTGGCCGACCATGCGATGGCTCTGCAAGCGCAGGCGCTCGCCCGTCGCGTCGGCGCTCGACGTGTACGGCTCGCGGTGTCCAGAAAGATAGAGGCCCACCGTCGACGCGAAGCTCCGCGCGTCGATCGGCTTCTGGATGAAGCCATCGCAGCCGACCGCGAAGCTCGTGTCACGGTCGCCTTCGGCCGTGATGGCGATGATCGGGACCCCTTTGAGGGACGGTTCGCTCCGCAGCCGCAGCGTGACCTCGTATCCGTCGAGGCCGGGGACGTTGAGGTCCACGAGCACGAGGTCGGGCTGGAGCGTCAGGGCGCATCGCACCCCTTCGAGCCCGTCGGTCGCGTCGATCACCTCGTGACCGTCGGCGGCGAGGAGCTTTCGGACGAGAAGTCGGTTCCGCGGGTCGTCTTCGATGTGAAGAACACGCGACATCTTGCCTAGAGCCCTTTGACTTTCAGCACGGCCTCGAAGTATTGGCCCGTATCCATGTCCACGCGGTTCTATCATGCCCGATCGGCGCTCGCTCAATCGGCCACGCTCGCCACCGCGCTGGCCGTCGCTCTTGCGGGGTTCGCGTGCTCCTCGCTGACCGAGCCGCCTGCGCCGGAGCCGGTGCTGGCGGAAACAGCGGCCACGGCGGCCCCCAGTGCATCGGCGGCCCCCTCCCACTCCGCGGCTCCGACGCCGCCCCCGGCGCCTTCGGCCTCTGCGCCTCCGGCCACGAACGAAAAAATCACGTCGACCACGCTCAAGCGCGGCAAAGGCCCCGCGGCGAAGACCGGCGACAAGGTGAGCGTGCACTATGTGGGCACGTTCACCGACGGCAAGAAGTTCGATAGTTCACGAGACCGAAACAAGCCGTTCGATTTCGTCCTCGGGCAAGGCCAAGTCATCAAAGGCTGGGACCAGGGGGTCGTCGGGATGAAGGTCGGCGAGAAGCGAAAGCTGGTCATTCCGCCCTCGCTCGCGTACGGACCGCAAGGCCGCCCGGGGATTCCCCCGAACTCGACCCTCCTGTTCGACGTCGAGCTCATGGCGATCAACCCGCACTGAGCAAAAGTGGTAAAGAAGGGGACCCGGAGCGGAGCCCCCATTGAGCGAAACAAAGGCCACGCCCGAGGGGCGTAGCGGACGCTTCGCCGAAGCGCCTGCGCTCGAGAATAGTCCCGGCTCGACGAAACGATCCGCGCCTGCGCTCGTGCTCGCGCCGGTTGGAGCCCTCCCCCTGTCGGCGCCTCTCGCGTATTCGGGAGCGATCCTCTCCGGGCTGCTTTATTTCCTCGCGTTCGGCGGGATCGACGTGTGGCCGCTCACGTGGGTCGCTTGGGTGCCGCTCATCGTGGCGCTCCATCGCCAGAGCACGCGTCGCGCGATGCTCCTCGGGTGGCTCGCCGGGCTCACGATGAACGTCACCGGCTTCTTCTGGCTCCAGTCGTTTCTCCGGACTTTCAGCGGGTTTCCCGCGGCCCTCTGCTTCGTGTTCGTCCTCATCGTGTGCGGGTACCAGGGCGGCCGCATGGCGCTGCTCGGCTGGCTCTACGGAAGGGCTAGCGCCCGCGGCTGGCCTGCGCCGATCGTCTTCGCCGCTGCGTTCGTGGCGAGTGAGCTCGTCTATCCCCTGCTTTTTCCCTGGTATTACGCCGCGACGGTGCACCAGGTCCCCGCCCTGACTCAGGTCGCCGACATCGGCGGCCCGATCCTCGTCGGCCTCGTTCTCGTTGCCGCGAACCTCGCCATCGCGGAGCTCCTGCTTGCCCGCGCCGAGCGGCGCGCACCGGCTCGGGCGACGCTCGCCGTGGGCG
>JBAULD010001054.1:0-2019 GCA_049578005.1 Polyangiaceae bacterium | reverse complement strand
CGGGCTGGCTCGGCTTATTCGTTTTGTACTCCTGGCTTCACTTTCATACGATTCTGCCGGACTACTACGCTTCGGGCCGACTTCAATTCGCCGCGCCATTGTCGGCTTTCTTCGGGAATCTCGTCAGCCCCAGCCGCGGGCTCTTCGTCTGCGTGCCGGCCGTCATCGCTATCGGCCTTCTTCTGGTTCGGTACTGGGCGACAATCCGCTTTCGGTCCTTGGTCGCGCTCGCGGCCTTCGTCATGATTGGACACCTGATCGTCCTCGCCGGGTTCATTCACTGGTGGGGAGGTTACTCGTTCGGTGCACGCCTGACCGCCAGTCTCATTCCCTGGCTCGCCATCCTCGCCGTCATCGCGGTCGACGGAGCTCTCGCCGCCGGCGCCCGGTCGCGGCGACAGCCAATCGATGTCGTTCTCGCGGCGCTCGTCGCGTTGCTGTGCGCCGCCAGCATCGCGATCAACAGCGTCGGTGCATACTCCTACGAAGCGCAGAAGTGGAACGCCGCGCCCGAGGACATCGATCACGCGACATGGCGCCTGTGGAGCTGGCGAAGCCCGCAGTTTCTCGCCCCTTTCGTCGAGCCCGACGAGCCATGGTTGCGCCTGCCGATCGAAGGACTTCGAGTGGGCAGCAGCGAGGCCGACAAGTACCTCGGTCGGGGCTGGCCGTTCGGCGAAGGAGAGTATCGATGGACGCTTGGCCATCGGGGTTCCTCGGTTCGGTTCGCGCTGGCCAAAGGCGGACCAGGCGCAGTCGAGATCGAGGCCAGTCCATTTCTCGCGATCCCCAAAGTGCCCGAGCAACGAATCGTGGTGTCGCTGAACGGTCAGGAGATTGGCACCGCCATCCTTCGTGAGCGCGGTGTCTCGCGCCAGGTGTTCGCCGTTCCGGCGGGGGTGGCCAAGGCGGAGAATCTGCTTCGCTTGCGTACTCCCGACGCTGCGAGCCCGTTCTCCGTCGACGGGGCAGAGGATCGCCGCGAGCTGGGCGTCGCGGTGCGCGTGATTCGCTGGCACGGTGAGTTGGGACTCGAGGGACCTTTTTTCCTTCTTCCGAGGGGTGGACTCCGCATGGGCGGCGCTGACGCCGACAAGTACCTGGATCGCGGATGGCCGATCGGAGAAGGAGAGTTCCGCTGGACGAACGGAAGCCACGCGTCCGTCGTGCGTTTTGCTCTTCGCCCCGATGGACCCGGCTTTCTGGAGCTCGAGCTGCGTCCCTTTCTTGCTGCACCTGCGGTCTCGCAACAGCGCCTCATCGTGACCATGAATCATCATGACATCGGCACCCTCGTGCTTCGTGAAGCCGATTACACAACCCGGACGCTTGCCGTTCCGGCGGACGTGCCGCAAGAGGAGAACGTCCTTCAACTTGCCACCCCCGATGCCGTCAGCCCATCGATCGTCGACGGGTCGGCGGACAAGCGCGAGCTCGGCTTCGCCGTGCGTGCGATTCGATGGCATCGAGAAGCCGACCGCGAGGGGGCGTTCCTACCAGTTCCGAGCGACGGCCTTCGCGTCGGGCTTCCCGAAGCAGACGATTACCTCAGTGCAGGGTGGCCGCGTGGCGAAGGAGGGTTCCGCTGGATTCAAGGCGCCGACGGCGGCACCGTGCGCTTCGCGCTGGCATCGCCCGGGCCGGGCGTGCTGGAGCTCGAGGCGCGTCCGTATCTCGCGCCCCCGAAGGTCCGGCAACAGCGGCTGATCGTGAGTATGAACGGCCACGATATCGGGAGCGTAGAGCTCGGAGAGTTGGACTTCGCGTCCAAGACATTTGCCGTTCCGGGCGAAGCGGTGCAGGAGGAGAACCTTCTTCGACTGCGCACCCCTGACGCCATCAGCCCTTTGGCCGTCGACGGAACCCCGGATCGCCGACAGCTCGGGGTAGCGGTCCGTGCGATTCGATGGCAAACCGCGCGCGCGACTCCGTGAGCTAAGGCACCGGTGCCCACACCACGCTGACGAGAGCGAAGCAAAGAGCACGTGGATCATTGGGAGCGTTTGCTGTTGCGGACGT
>JBAULD010001053.1:0-2019 GCA_049578005.1 Polyangiaceae bacterium | reverse complement strand
GTCGTGAGTTCCGCCGCGATGTCGAAGGTCGTGTCGGAGGAGAAGGCCCAGTTCAATGCGGCACGGAGATCGTCGATCAGAGGCGCGGCCCTGGTCAAGAAGCTTCGGGTTTGCGAGGTTTCCATGCCGGTGTCGTACTTCAGAAAATTCAAACAATACCTGGCGTGTCGTTGAGCAATCCGTTCTGCTTCATCGCTTTCGACCAGTTTCTTGCTTGCATACGCGCGCGTCGTGTCAAGCAGCCGATACGCCAATTCTGTGCCTCCACCCGCGGCGGCGCTGACCAGGGACTTGGACACGAGTTCGTCAACGACATCCAGCGCCTCGTCCGAGTCGTCATCGCCGTCCGCTCCGACCGCGCGCGCGCCCTCCAGCGAAAAATTGCCGGGAAAGATCGCGAGGCGCCTCAAGGTCGCTCGCTCACGTTCCGACAGCAGGTCGTAACTCCAATCGAGCGCGGCCTCCAAAGTCTGGTGCCGTGGCAGCGCCGTTCGCCTGCCACGCGTCAAAAGTCGCAGGCGGTCCTTCAGATGGGCGGCGATACCCATCACCCCCAGGGTGCTGACGCGGGCCGCAGCCAGCTCGATTGCGAGTGCGATCCCGTCCAATTGACGGCAGATATCCGCAACGACAGGCGCGTTCTCCTCGACAAGTGTGAATGCGTCGACATTTGAGGCCCGATCGACGAACAGTGCGATGGCCGAAAAGGTAATCGCCTCCTTGGCGCTCAATCGATCGGACGTGTCGGGAGTCGACAAGGGAGATAAACGATAGATGGCTTCACCCTCGGCCCGGAGCGGTTCACGACTTGTGGCCAAGATATGCAGGGCGGGCGCTTCCTTGAGAAGCTTCTCTGCCATTACGGCGGCTGCTTCGACAAATTTCTCGCAGCTATCCAACACCAATAGCAGCTGCTTGTCGCGCAGATGATCGGCCAATTCCGGTATGACATCTGGCGAGGCGATCGAGAGACCGAGCTTCGAGGCGAGCGTGCCCGGCAGGGTCAGGGGGTCGATCAGAGAGGCCAGATCAATAAAGCAAATCCCGTGCTCGTACGAGCAGGACTGCTGTTCCGCCACCGCCAAGGCAACGGTGGTCTTGCCGATCCCGCCGGGCCCAACGACCGTCGTAAAGCGCTGCCGCGACAGCCGATTCTTGATTTCGTCGATGTTCTCCTCGCGTCCGATCACCGGTGTCAGTCGTATGGGCATTTGAGCCGCGGGCCGCGACCCGGATGCGTTCGCGGTGGACCGTGTGGGTCCGGCTGAACGAGAGACTGGCGAGACAAATCGATAACCCCTGCCGGGAACAGTGACGATGTAGCGAGCCCCCGCCTCGCCGTCGCGGAGTGCCTTTCTAATAATCCCCATTTGCGTGCGGAGGCTGCCTTCTTCGACGAAGACGGTCGGCCAAGCGCGATGGATCAACTCGTCTTTGGAGACGACCTCTCCCGCACGTTCAACCAGTGCAGTCAGAATGTCGAGTGCGCGAGCTCCGATCGCGACCGGTTTGTCGCCGTCAAGCAGAAGCTGTTGCGTTGCCACCAAGCGGAACGGGCCAAAGGAGACTTCGCTGTCTGCCGGTGCACTCACGTTGGCCCGTTACGATATCGGCTTGCAAACCAGCGCCAACAGATCGCTGCGGCGCGTCACTCCGAGAGAAGAGTGCCGGAACCGCCAAGCTCCGTCGGAAAATCTCTCTGCTTTGGCAGACCATCCTTCATTGGCAAGACCGTTTCTTGATAGTGCACGTGGACGGCGGGAATGAAGGCCAACGTCGGCAAAAGGGAAGCGTAAACATCCACCAATTTCAATGGATGGATGTCGGTGAGAAGATGGCCCCCGCAAACCGTACACCATTTACGTTCGATTACAGGCGTCTTGCGATAGCCATCGACATGTTCGGCGCCTTTGGAAATTCGAACCTTATCGCGGTGCCAAAGAGTGAATGCATTTACCGGAGCGGCTCCCCACTCGCGGCACGAGCTGCAATGGCAATAGCCCATGACCTCGGGAGTTC
>JBAULD010001052.1:0-1858 GCA_049578005.1 Polyangiaceae bacterium | reverse complement strand
GGCTGCCGCACGCCGTGGCCCCGCAAGAAGACGCGGCGATCAGGACGGCGTAAGGGACGCGCATGACCCGCACTCGGTGCCATAGCGCAACCATCCGCGCTACGCTAAGCGCGTGACTGTGATCGCGCGGGTGTCGTGGGCGGGATGGATCGGCGTGGTCGGACTCTTCGGGAGCGGCTGCGGCGGGGCGGTCACGGATACTGCGGCGGCGGAGAGTGGGGACTCCGGGCTTGCTTCGGCTCGCGGCGGTCCCGACTCCGGCGGGGGCCGCGGAGCTCACGGCTCCTTCGACGGCAGCAGCGGTCCCGTTGCGTGCGGCGGAGGCGCCTGCCCGTCGCCGGGCAACGTGTCCGCCTTCGTCCCGACGTGGCGGCCGCCGAGTGGCGCGCATCAGGGGCAGTGCACGCCCGCGCTCATCGACGAGTACTATCAGAACTGCCTCTCGGTCGGAGGCACACAGGCTTGCGACGCCTTCGGGGGCGGCGCCGACCAAGCCCACCAGACGTGCGCCGGCTGCATCTCGAGCAACTTCGGCGACCCCACCTGGGGCCCCCTCGTGCGCAGCGGGGGCGTCGTCGAAACGAACGGCTCGGGCTGCATCGCGCTCGTCGACCCGAGCGCGATCGACTGCGCGAAGGCCGTCCAGGCCAACGACGAATGCGAGCACGCCGCGTGCGACCCGGTGTGTCGAGCAGGGAGCGCGGCGGCGTTCGACCAGTGGGATCAATGCGGCGCCGCGGCCAATACTTGCGGGTGTGGCTCCTGGTTCGCCGCCAGCAACTGCGTGCAGGACATCGCGGCGGACGGCGGGCTCGCCGCGCAATGTCTCGTCGGGCAGACTTTCCAGGATTTCTTTTCGGTTACGGCCGCCGTGTTCTGCGGGAATTGAGCTCGCTTTCGTCCCCTACCGCGCCGGCCCCTCCTGCCGCGCGAGCTCGACCAGCCCCTCCACTTCTTTCGCGCGCTCGCGCAGTCTCGCTTTGGGTCGCACGGCCACGCCGAGGCTCGCGCTTGCGAGGAGCGCGACGTCGAACGCGTTGTCGCCGAACGCGGCGTAGAGCGCGCCGTCCGGACCGATGCGTTCGCGAAGGCGCGTGACCTTGCCTTGGGCGTACGGGATCGGCCGCTCCACCTGCGCCAGCATGACGCCCCCCTCGAATCGAGGCCGTGCCGCAACGACGTCGCGTTCTTCGAATCCGATGCTCCCCGCTGCTTCTCGGACGATGTCGATCGGCGACGCGCTCACGACCACCACGGTGACCGAGGCAGCGCGGGCCGACGCGAGGACCCGCTGCACCTCTTCGTGCAGCCGCGTGGTGAGCCCCGATTGCGCGACCACGCGCCGCGCGAAGGCGCGCACTTCGCGGTCCGTCCAGCCGGCGAAGCACCAGGCCATCAGTTCGCACATACGCTCTTCGGGAAAATGGCCCCCGAGATAGGCCGCGTAGATTCGGCGCGCGATGTCGGGGCCGCTTCCGGCATCGGACAAGGCGTGCGCCCGCGCCTCCCGGCGCAGGGCTTCCAGCGCCGGATCCTCAACCCGACCGTGCTTCACGAACGCATGAAACAGATCTTCACCGACGTCGCCGCTCCACAGCGTTCCGTCGGCGTCCATCGCGATGACGCCGCCGGGCTGGGTATTTGCGAGGGATTCCACGCGCGCCCAAACGCGATCCGCGCTCCAGAGGTCCACGGCCCGAGCATAACGGATCATCGGACCGGCGGCTTGCAGTAGGCTCGCCGGCCGCGTCACACGAGAGCGCTTCGAAAGGATGGAAATGATGCGGATCAGGATGGGTTTGGGCGGCGTCGCGTTGTGGATTGGGACGCCGTTGTGGCTGGCTACTCACGCTGCGGC
>JBAULD010001051.1:0-8359 GCA_049578005.1 Polyangiaceae bacterium | reverse complement strand
CTCCTGGCCCGTGCGAGCCAGCTCGATGCTCGGGCCCTCGCCGCGCTCGGCGGCGCCCTGGCCCCCGGGCATCCTTCGTGGGTCGATCCCTGGGGAACGAGCTCCGGACTCGGGTCCGCCTCGGACGAAACCATCGCGATGCGCGCCTCGGCGATCCGTGCAGGACCCCTCCGCGTCGCGGTGTTGGCCAACGTCGACGAGGCGCAGGCGGACGCCGCGGTCCGCGCGGTCGATCGCTGGGTCGCGCGCCGGCCCGGGGAGGCACGAAGCTGTCCCCAGCTCCCGACGCCGGGGATCATCCGACCCGGAACCTACGCGGTCGAGCTTCCCGCGAAAGCCCAATCGGAGGCGCTCCTCGCCATTCCGCTGCCACCCGGCGACGACGCGGCGAAGACGGCGGCGAACTGGGTAGCGTCGGCGCTCGACGGCCCGGGCGGTCTCCTGGCGGGGGCAATCGGTGGAACCGGCCCCGTGGATCCGGCGGGGGCCTATTCGACGCGAGCGTGGAGCACTGTACTCGGGAGTCCACGCGCTCCTGCCCTGGTCGTTCGCCTCGTCGCCCCCGACGCGTTGCTCGACGCGTCCGTCGCGCAAACGCGCACGGTACTCGACCGGTTGCACCAGGGGGCGCTTCGCGAGGCGGATCGCGCTCGCGCCGGCGTCGCCCTTGCCGCGGCGTCCGTCGACGCTTCCCTCGACCCGCGCACGCGCGTGATCGACCTATGGCGCGGAGACACCGCGTCGGGCGCCGATCGAGGGGCGCCAGCGCCGCGTGCGGGCGGACCGTCCCCCCCCACTTTGGCAGCCCTGCGCGCGTTCGCCGCCGCTCAGCTGCGCGACGACGCGCTCGTCATCGTCGCGGCGCGACCCCCTCGCGGGGATGCCGATCCGCCTTCGGTGGGACGAGAATCGAAAGGCTCGAGCCGAGAATCGGAACGACCCTAGCGATGCGAGCTCGACCCGACCGAACCCCGAGCGCCGAAGCAATCTCCTCGCCCACCCGCTCCCCTTGGTTTGCGGTGGGGGACGACGCCGTTCGCCTCCTGCGCGACGGGCAAGAGGCCTACCCGGCCATGCTCGATGCGATCGCTCGAGCCCAACGCGAAGTCTTGCTCGAGATGTACTGGATTGCTCCGGATGCCGTCGGCAATCGGTTTCAGGACGCGCTTGCGGCGCGGGCGCGCGCGGGGGTCAAAGTGTGCGTCATTTACGATGCCGTCGGGAGCATGGGGGTGACTCCCTCCTGGTGGCAGGATCTCTTCGCGGCGGGGGGCCGCGCGGTCGAGTTCCATTCGATCTCGCCTCTCGATCGCCGTTTCCGGCTGGACCGCGTCGAGCTCCGCGACCACCGCAAGATCCTCGTCGTCGACGCGGTGCACGGGTTCACGGGCGGCATCAACCTGGCGGCGCCCTGGTTGACGGCGGCCGAGGGGGGCGCGGGCTGGCGCGACGACATGATCCAGGTGCGCGGCCGTGCAACCCAGGAACTCCGATCGCTCTTCTACCGAACTTGGCGCAAGCTCACGCGCGAAAGTCCTCCCTTGGACGTCCGTCCACTCACGCGAAAGCGAACGGCGCCCATCTGGGTTCTCGCGAGCCAGTGGCGCGTGCGCCGGAGCATCCATCGCGAATACGTCGTGCGCATCATGCGCGCGAAAGATCGCGTCGACATCGCCAACTCCTATTTCGTGCCCGACCGACGGGTTCGAAGTGCTCTATTTTCCGCCGTGCGGCGAGGCGTGCGCGTCCGCGTGCTCGTCCCTTCGAAGAGCGACGTCCCCGTCGTGCAGTTCGCCGTCGAGGCGCTCTTCGAAACGCTGCTGCGCCATGGTGTGGGAATCTGGACGATGCCGGATACGATGCTCCACGCCAAGACCGCCATTATCGACGAGTCGTTCACGACGATCGGCAGTTACAACCTCGACGAACGGTCGTGGCGCAAGAACCTCGAAGTCAACCTCGCCGTCGAAGACCGCGACTTCGCGCGACACGTTCGTTCCTGGTTCGAGCACGATCTTTCCGGGGCGACACGACTCGATCTCGGCGTCTGGCGCGACCGGTCGCTGGCCCGTCGCGGACTCGAGTGGGCCGCCTTTGCGATGAGGAAGCTATGGTGAGCGCCGTGAGCGCGATGACCCCCAGACGCGCGCTGCGCCGACTGGCGCGGGTCACGGGCTTCGCCGCGCTCACGGCGGCGATGCTCCCCGCGTTCCTGGCCCGCCAGCGAATGGTGGATGAAGAGCGGCGCGACAGCGTGCGGGAGCAGTGGGTCGCCGCCTGGTGCGAGGCCCTGCTCACGATGTTCGGGGTGCGCGTCCTCGTGCAGATCGCGGGCTCGAAAGGGCCGAAACGGGCAGACCGCTTGCGATCGTTCGTGGGGTTGCCCCCCGAGCGGGGTCACCTCATCGTCGCGAACCATCGGTCGACGGCGGACATCCTGGTACTCTTACGGGCATTCGGCGGGCACATGGTCAGCCGTGCGGACATCGCGCGCTGGCCTCTTCTGGGCCCCGCGGCACGCTCGGTGGGAACGGTGTTCGTCGATCGCGCCGACGCCGTGAGCGGCGCCAGCGCGGTGCGCGCGATGCGATCGCTGCTGGCGCGCGGATCGACGGTCATCGTTTTTCCGGAGGGTACGACGTTCCCGGACGACGTCGTCCGTCCCTTTCAATCGGGTGCATTCGTCGCCGCGCTGCGCTCGGGAGCCGATGTCGTGCCGATCGGGATCGCGTACGCGACCGGTTCGGGTGCGGCCTTCGTCAACGAGACGTTTGGCGCACACCTGGCGCGCATGGCCGCCGCGGAGCCGTCGGACGCGGCCCTCTGCGTCGGCGAGCCGATCCTCGTCGCACCGAACGCCCGCGCGGCCGAGCTCCGGGACCAGACGCACGCCGAGGTCCAGCGGCTCGTACTCGCCGCGAGGCGGCTCGTCGACGGCGGGGCGTGACGCGAGTCACTTTGCGTCGAGGTCCGTCGGAATGTCTACCCTCCGCACGCACCCGCGTTCAGACAGCATTCGGAGGGCGCGCACCGCGAGGACCCGCCGCTGCTTCGGCTGGGAGGTCGAGCGCGCGATCGACAGGAGCGCGCCACACCCGACGTGCAGCTCCTCGGCGTCTTCCGGGTCCGTTGCCCGGCGCGGACGCGCCGCGAGCTCGTCGATCACTTCGAGCGCCGCCCGCGCGTCGGCCTCGTTCTTTCCGTTTGCCAGCTCCGCGAGCCACGGAAGCTCGGAGTAGTCCGAGCAGTACTGCATCGCACGAATGGCGGTCGCGCGCAGTTCGACTTGCGATGCCCGGTCCCTGAGGCCCTCGCAGCCGACCAAGTCGGCAACCCGCATCAACTCTTCTGGATCCCCTTGGGACGCCGCGGCCCATTGGGTCGACTCGCGCGCGTCCATCGGGGAGACGCCGGTGTCCGGCTCAGCCTGGGTCTCGTCGGAGGCGGACGTGGACGTGGACGAACGGGTGCTCTTTCCGCAGCCGATCGCGGCGAGAAGGAAGAGGGCCGCGCATCGGATCACGAGGGCAGAAACACGTCGAGCGTGCGGCGCCCGGCCTTCTTGTCGTCTTCGACCTGCTTGTTGAACTCCTCGACGGCTCGGTTCATGTGCATGCTGCAGAACTTCGGACCACACATCGAGCAGAACTCGGCGCTCTTGAAATACGCATCGGGCAGCGTCTGGTCGTGCATCGACTGCGCGGTCTCCGGGTCGAGCGAAAGGCGGAACTGCTCTTTCCAATCGAACGCGTAGCGAGCGCGGGAAAGGGCGTCGTCCCGATCGCGAGCCCCCGGGCGGTGGCGCGCGACGTCGGCGGCATGCGCGGCGATCTTGTAGGCGATGAGCCCCTGGCGAACGTCGTCCTCCTCCGGAAGGCCGAGGTGCTCCTTCGGCGTGACGTAACACAGCATCGCTGCCCCGGCCGTACCCGCCATCGTCGCGCCAATCGCGCTCGTGATGTGGTCGTATCCCGGAGCGATGTCGGTGACGAGAGGGCCGAGCACGTAAAACGGGGCCTCGTGGCAGAGCTCCATTTCCTTCTTTACGTTCATCTCGATCTGGTCGAAGGGCACGTGGCCGGGCCCTTCGATCATGACTTGCACGTCCTTTTCCCAAGCCTGGGTCGTCAATTCCCCGAGCGTCTTCAGCTCGGCGAACTGCGCGGCGTCGCTTGCGTCGGCAAGGCAGCCTGGGCGAAGGCCGTCGCCGGCGCTGATGGTCACGTCGTAGCGGGCGCAGATCTCGAGCACCTTGTCCCAGTGCGTGTAGTAGGGGTTCTGCTTTTTGTGCTCGATCATCCACTGCGCCATGATCGCGCCGCCCCGCGAAACGATTCCCGTGATGCGGTGCTGGACGAGCGGCAGGTGCTCCGCGATGACGCCCGCGTGAATCGTGAAGTAATCGACGCCCTGCTTGGCCTGTTCTTCGAGCATGTCCAAGAAGTCGTCGACACGAATATCCGCGACTCGTTTTCGTTCCGTGAGCACCTGATACACGGGGACCGTGCCGATGGGCACGGGAGACGCCGAAATGATCGCGGCCCGAATCCCGGAAATGTCGCCTCCGGTCGAGAGGTCCATCACAGTGTCGGCGCCGTATTTGAGCGCAACCTGCAGCTTGCGTAGCTCGCCGTGAACGTCGCTCGTGACCGCGCTGTTTCCGATGTTCGCGTTCACCTTGCACGACAGCGCAATGCCGATTCCCATCGGCTCGAGGTTGGTGTGGACGACGTTCGCCGGGACGACCAGTCGGCCGCGCGCGACTTCGTCACGCACCTGCTCGGGCTCGACGCGCTCGCGGGCCGCGACGTAAGCCATCTCCTCGGTGACGATGCCCCTGCGCGCGTAATGCAGTTGCGTCTTGATCCGGTCACCCCGGCGCCTCGTCACCCACTCGGTTCGCATGATGCGAGTCCTTAGGACGAAGGGCGCCCTGCAGCAAGCGAGCGTGCTCCGAGGGCCGAGAAATGGACGGTCAGGGCCAGGGATTGTCTCGTTCCAGTTGCACCTTGGGCTTGCCGTCCGGCCTGCGAATCGGAACGCCCTCTGTCGCGCCGCTTTCCGAAGCGGACGGGGCCAACACCGACGTCGTAGCCGGAGGAAGAGCCGATGCCGCTGGGGAGGGCGGACCCGGCGGCGCCGCGCGCAGGGGCGCCCCGTGAGCGATGGGCATCGTCGCCGGCGGTCCCGGCGGGTGGGCCTCGGGGGAGCGTACCGTCTGCAGCGGAGCGGGCGCAGCGCTCGGAATCGCCGGAAGCTCCGTGCCGGCTTGGGCGTCCGATGCAGCCGCGGATGGCGGGATCGGGACCGCGACGACCGTCCGTTCGTCTCGGACGGACGGCGGCCGGGCTGCAGGCACAGTCTGGACGCCGGGACGCCCGTGCGAGCCGACGACGGCGAACCCGATCGCGGTCGCCCCCACAGCGATCGCGGCAAGGACGATGGCCCCGCGCGAACGCGCTCGCTGTGGGGGAGGAGCCGTGCTCTCGAGTACCGTCATCCGAATCGAAGCTGAATCGCTCTTGGCGCCCTCGGCCGCCCGGGCCGGGGGTGCCAGAACTTCGGATCCTGTTGGAAGCGTCGGTAAAGATACGGCCGGAAGTTGATGCCTCTCCGATGGGCGCTCTCCGGCCTCGATGGCTCGGAACTGCTGCTCGATGATCTCTCGCAAGCGCTGCCGCCCATCGTCGAAGGCCGTCGCCAACATGGCACCGAGGTCCCGCAGCGAAACAGGTTCGAGTTTGCGCAGAACTCGCTCGAGGTCCGCGCCGAGCTCTGCCGCCGTTTGATATCGGTCATCGGGGTTTACCGCGAGAGCGCGTAGGACGATGCCGTCGATTTCATCCGGATAGCCAAACGAGGCAGCCTGGGGGCTTTGGGGCGGCTCTCCCGACGCGAGCCGAGTGAAGAGGGCCGGCTGGCTCAGTCCCGCGGGCCAGCGGCGCTTGCCGGTGACAGCCTCCCAAAGCATGACCCCAACCGCGTAGAGATCGGCGCGCGCGTCGACCCCGTCCCCACGTGCCTGCTCGGGGGCCATATACGTGAGTTTGCCTTTGATGACCCCTGTTGCCGTGCGAACCGATGAAGTGGCGGCCTTCGCAATTCCGAAATCGAGCAGCTTTACTTGCCCGTCGTACGTGACGAAAATATTGTGCGGCGTCACGTCGCGATGGACGATTTGGAGGGAACGCCCGTCGTAGTCCTTGAGCTCGTGCGCGTATCGCAGGCCCTCGACGACGTCGAGAAGGACGCGCGCCTGCATGGGAAACTTCATCGGTCCCCCATTGCGAGCGAGCTTGCCGATCGCTGCGTGGAAGGACACGCCGTCGAGATACTCCATCGCCATCAAGTGCCCGACTTCGTCCACGCCCACGTCGTACGTGTGCACGATGTTCGGATGGCTGAGCCGAGCGCAGAGCTTCGCCTCGTCGAGGAACATCTCGACGAACTCGGTGTCGACGGCGATCTCAGGACGGAGAAGCTTGACTACCGCGAGCTTTCGAAAGCCGGACTTGCCGATGGCGACCGCCAAATACACGGTTGCCATACCACCCTGTCCGAGCTCGGCGATGAGGCGGTACTTCCCCGCCAGGTTCGCGGCCGCTCGCGGTTCGCTGCTTCGCGGCAATACGTTGGACATGCCGACTTCCAAGTGCCCCGATTCTTCTTAAACGTATAACGGAGCGAGACGGACGCGTGCAAAGGGAGATCTCTGAAATCGCCTTCGCATCATCCGGTGATGACGGGTCCCCACATAGGCCGATATTTCCTTCGTCGTGCGCGCTCCTCAGCGTCGAGGCCGGCGCCGATCCCCCTTTGGGCGGGGCAGCTGGGGCCGGCCCGGAACCGGCGCGAAAGATGCGGCGGGAATACTCCCGACGGGGGCGCGTCCACGGACAAGAACGCCTCATCGTGGCCAAATGTCGCAAGGGACGTAAACCAACTTCTTCGTGACGTCGGAAAAGGCGCTTATTTGTCCACAGCCTGCCCGCAAGACCGGACGGCACGACCGGTGCTACGGACGGGCTTCGAGGAATCGGCACGGCGCGTTTCTTCGCGAAAACGCGGGGGGGTGGGCGCCGGTCGGAACGTCGCCATGAAGGCCACCACGCTGCTGCGAGATCAGCATCGGAGTCTGGAGCGCCTGATCGCCCGCCTTGGCAGTGAACGCCATTTGCGGATGCCTTTGGTGCTGCAGCTCGTCGAAGAGCTGATGACTCACCTTTCCCTCGAAGACCATTTCTTTCTCTCGCCTATCGCAGACCGGGTGGGGATCCGCGTGGACGGATTCCGAGAGGACCAAGCGGCCGTTCGTAACGCGGTGCTCCAAGCGGTGTTTGCCGAAGGGGACGATGCCCTCTTCGGCGAGCGGCTTCGCGACCTCGCGGCGGCCGTGGAAGGCCACGCCCGCACAGTCGAGCGCGACCTCCTGCCTCTCATCGAATCGGAGGTCCGGGCCGACGAACTCGAGAGGCTCGGAGATCGCATGCAAGCGTTTTGGGACGCGGCAATCGTCGCCGAAACGCCCACCCGCGCGTCGCACGTACACGCGGCCGAGTGAGCGCGCCCGCGACGCCGTAGAAAAGCGCTACTTCGGGTCGAACGAATTCGCCCCCACCCGGAGCAATTGCGTCCGTTCGTTGTAGAGCACGACGGCGAGATCCACTTCGATACGCCAAGACCACAGGGGCTCGTCGACACGCATTCCAGTCACGTCGGTATAGCCCCCTCTTGCAACGTCGATTCCCCCGACGCCGCGCAACGTGACCGCGACTTTGCCGACCTCGGCGCGAAGGTCGACGCCCGGACCGAGCTCGACGAACGGCAGCGTCTGCCCCGAGGCGGGATTACCGGGCAATATGCCGGACGCGACATAGGAAAAGCCAACTTCGGCACCGCCGCACAGATCGAGCTGCAGGCCGCCCCGGGTGGCGTAGCGTTCGGGAAACCGCATGCACGTGTCGATGCGCCCCGCACCCCACGTCGACGGAACGTTGGTGGCAATCGACCCGCCCAGCGCAACGGAGGGACGCAGAAAGACCGCTTCGCCCACGTCGTCGATGAGGAATGGCGTGACCCCGACGTAGCCGCCCGAGCCTCCGCCGGCCATCATGAACGTCCCCACTCCGAGCTCGAGCGGCGCCGACTCGTCGCGCCCAGGACGGAGAGCCAAACCGGACGTGGGCCCTTCAGCATCGGAAACGCGAAGTGCCGGCCGCACGACGTGCGCGGGCACCGGAGCGGAGGGTGCGGGAGCTGGCCCCGGCACGGGTACCGAGGTCGCAGGCGGCGGCGCGGGCAGCGGACCCGAGGTAACCGGGACCGCTGCCGAATCGGGCGGGGGCGCCGGAGGGGGGAG
>JBAULD010001050.1:0-2974 GCA_049578005.1 Polyangiaceae bacterium | reverse complement strand
GGGGGGGGGGAGAGCGCGCGGACGTCAGCGTCCGTGCACGTGGCGTCCACGCACCATCTGGACTAGCGTCAGTCGCATGGCCGCTCCGAAGGTCGACCGCGCGCTGGTGCTCCGGGTAGCGAGGCTCGCGTGCTTATCGCTCTCCGACGCCGAGGCAGAGCGCTTCGCCGGGGAGCTCGCACGCATCGTCGAACACGTCGAGCAGCTCGACCTGCTCGATACCCGTGACGTTCCGCCCACGGCGCACGTGCAGCTCGACCGGGCGGCCTGGCGGAACGACGAGCCCATCGCAGGGCTCTCCCACGACGAGGCGCTAGCCCAGGCTCCGCGGACAGAGCGCGGCGGCTTTGCAGTGCCCGCTTTCATCGAGTGATTTCAATGCTTCAAGGGGTCACCGAGACCGCCGGCAGCGTGCAGCGGGGCGAGACGACGGCCGAGGCCCGCACCGAAGCGGCTCTCGCGCGCATCGCGCAGCTCAACCCGAGCCTCAACGCCCTGCTCTACGTCGCGGGTGAGCGGGCGATCGATCAGGCGCGCGCGGTCGACGCGAAGCGCGCGCGCGGCGAGCGCACCGGAGCGCTCGCCGGGGTTCCGATCGCGATCAAGGACGCGATCTGCACCCGAGGCTTACCATCCACCGCCGCCTCGAAGATCCTAGCCGGGTACGTGCCTCCCTACGACGCCACCGTCGTAGAGCGGCTTCGTGCGGCCGACGCCATTCTCATCGGCAAGGCGAACATGGACGAGTTCGCGATGGGGTCATCGAACGAGAACAGCGCCTTCGGTGCCGCGAAGAATCCCTGGGATCTGACCCGGACGCCCGGCGGATCGTCCGGCGGCAGCGCTGCGGCCGTGGCCGCGCGCATGGCGCCCTGCGCGCTCGGGAGCGACACGGGAGGATCGATCCGGCAGCCAGCCGCTCTCACGGGAACGGTGGGCATCAAGCCGACGTACGGGCGCGTCCCGCGCTACGGGCTCATCGCCTTTGCGTCCAGCCTCGACCAAATCGGCCCGATCGCGACGGACGTGCGCGGAGCGGCGCGTGTGCTCTCGGTCATCTCGGGGCCCGATCCGCGCGACTCGACGTCGCTCGACGTCACGGCCGACGACTTCGAGGCCGCTTGCGGGCGCAGCATCAAAGGTCTTCGCATCGGTGTGCCGGAAGAGTATTTCGCCGAAGGGCTGGACGGCGAAGTCGCGGCGAGCGTACGGGCGGCCATCGGCGACCTCGAGAAAGAGGGCTGTGTCGTGGTGCCCGTCCACCTGCCTCACACTCGCTTCGCAGTCGCCACGTACTACGTCCTTGCCAACGCCGAGGCCTCGAGCAACCTCGCGCGGTTCGACGGCGTTCGATACGGCCTGCGCGTCGACGACCCGAGCGGGGATCTGCGTGCGATGTACGGCGCCACGCGCGACGCGGGGTTCGGACCCGAGGTGAAGCGCCGCATCCTTCTCGGCACATTCGTTCTATCGTCCGGATACTTCGACGCGTACTACCTCAAGGCCCAGAAGGTTCGCACCCTCTTGAGGCGCGACTTCGACGACGCATTCCGCGAGGTCGACGTGGTCTGCTCGCCTACGTCGCCGACGCCGGCCTTTCGCCTGGGCGAGCGAGTCGACGATCCACTCGCCATGTATCTCAGCGACGTGTACACGCTCCCGGCGAGCCTAGCCGGGATTCCCGCGATGAGCGTGCCCTGCGCCCCCACGACGGCCGGACTACCGGTGGGTCTCCAGATCATGGCGCGGTCGCTTCACGAGACCACGATGCTCCGCGTCGCGGCAGCCTGGGAGTCGCGATCACCCGCGCGGGACGTGTCGCCGAAGATTCTCGCCGCCTAACTCACGAGTACGTCAGTCGCTTCGAAGCGACCGGCGCGCACATCGTAGAGGCGCAGGCGAGGCGCTCCGCGATCGTCCACTACCGCCGTGGCCCCGAGAACGCGCGGGACGCCGCATCCGAGGGCGCGCGTCACGAGCGAGTGGAGGTGGCCGTGCACGACGAACATGTGTCGGAACTTCTCCAGGAGGATCATGAGCTTCGCCGCGCCGACGAGGCCGTCGATCCAATGGAGCGCCATCGTCTTTCGCACGAAAGGAGGGTGGTGTTGCACGACGACCAGCGGTCGATCGGCGAACGCCGGATCGGCCGCGCGGCGCCCCACGATTGAGAGCGCGTCGTCTGGGATGAACCCGGCCGAGCGCGTCACGGGCTGGTGAAGCGTGACATCGAGCGGCAAGAGACTCACTCCGGCGCAGTCGATGACACGCCCGGCCTCCCCCGCGCTCGTTCGCGCAAATGCGGATAGGGGGCCTTCGATCGCCCAGCGCCAGCCGTCGGCAGACGAGTAGAGGTCGTGATTGCCCGGTACCAGCGTGATTTGCTCGGGCGAGAACTCGGACTCGTGGAGCACTTCAGCGAGGGCTTCGAACTCGCCGGGCGCCCCGACCTCCGTGAGGTCGCCGGAGACGACCACGTGACTCGCCCCCGCGCGACGCGAGGCCGACAACGCGCGCGCAAACTTGCGCTGACGGCCGACGTCGTCGAGCGGGCGTCCAAAGCTCAAGAAATGATGCCTCATCGACCATCCCGACCGAGACCGGCCCGGCCGAGAATCGAGCATGTGCACATCGGACAAGTGTGCGATGCGCGTCCCGTTCGCATCCATGTGGACTCTCCTCGTACGAGAGCACCGCCAGGGCGCTCTTCATCGTGAAGAATTGCAGGGAAAAAAGGCTTGGCGCGGGCGCTCCTGTAACGATCTTGCGTCTTTTATCGGGTCCGGCAGCCAGGTGCTGAACGCGGCGGCTCAGTTGCCGACCTTCACAAAGGGGCATAGAAGCCTTGTGATTTTCGTAGAAGGGATGAATCCCCCACGGGGACGCCACCTGTAGCGGAAAGGGCCGCGATCGGCACAACGGGCGAGGGCGAGGCGAGAAGGATCGCCAAGAGGCCAGACAAAGTGGCCGACCT
>JBAULD010001049.1:0-3113 GCA_049578005.1 Polyangiaceae bacterium | reverse complement strand
GATGCACGACCGAGTCGCATCGACCCGCGACCGAGTCGGCTCGATGCACGACCGAGTCGCATCGACCCGCGACCGAGTCGGCTCGATGCACGACCGAGTCGCATCGACCCGCGACCGAGTCTGCTGCGCACACTCCCGGGTCGCCCCGACTCACGCCTCCATGCCCCGCCTCGTGGCGCGCCTAGGCTTTGAGGGACTTCCGACCTCAACGGACTGCCCGTGGACAAATTCGCCTGGCTCGTCGAGGGCCTCCGCCGCTTCGTCCGTTCCACGACTCGCCCACCCCGACAAAGCGGGAGATTGGAGTCTGGCGGCGCTTCCAGACGTCGCGCAAGGCGCAGGTGAAGCTCGTTATCCAGATCCCCTGCTTGAACGAGTGCGACCAATTGCCGGAAACGCTCGCGGACCTGCCGAGACATGTCGACGGCATCGACGAGATCGAAATCGTGGTGGTCGACGACGGGAGCACGGACGGAACGAGCGACCAGGCCGCGGAGTTCGGTGTGCACCACATCGTCCGTTTCCCGCAGCATCGTGGCCTGGCGGTCGCCTTCATGGCCGGCATCGACGCGTCGCTGCGCTTGGGTGCGGACGTCATCGTCAACATGGACGCCGACCACCAGTATCGGGGCGTCGACATCGAGCGGATCGTCGCGCCCATCCTTCGGCATGAAGCCGACGTCGTCGTCGGGGACCGTCAGACGGACCGCATCCCCCATTTCTCGCCGCTCAAGCGGTGCCTCCAGCGCTGGGGCTCGTCGTTCGTTCGTCGCATCTCGGGTACCAGCGTCACGGACGCGACCAGCGGCTTTCGTGCATTTGGCCGCCTGGCGGCCTACCAGATGTTCGTCCACGGCCGCTTTACCTACACGCTGGAGACCATCATCCAGGGCGGTCGCTCGGGGCTGGTATTCAAGGACGTCAAGCTCAACACGAACCCCGTGAGGCGCGCGTCGCGGCTCGCTCGGTCGACCGCGCACTATGTGTACGAGTCGGCAGGGCTGCTGGTCCGCGCACACGGCATTTATCGTCCGGTACAAACGCTCGCCTATGCCGCTTCGATTCTCTTCGGGTGCGGCGTGCTGCTCTGCGGGCGATTTCTATTCTTCTACGTACGAAATCCGAGTTACAGCGGACACACGCAGTCGCTGGTCGCCGGGTTCGGCTGCGCCATCCTCTCCCTTTTGGTCGGGCTTTTCGCGGTCCTCAGCGAGCTTCTCGTCGCCAATCGTCGAATCCTGGAAGACGTTCTTGCGCGCGTACGCCGGCTCGACGCGGAGCTCGCAAGGGCGGCCATCGCTCGCGGCGACCGGGTCGAAGGCGTGCGAAGCACGGGCGCGACTCCATGGCGGAAGGTATCCGCGCCGTGACCAGTGCGTCGCGCGAAGAGCCAGGTCCCATCGTCGGGAACGTCTACGACAAGTACGGGACGAGAAACCCTGTCGCTCGGGCTTTGATGCGCGGCTTTCTCCGCAGTGTCACCCAACTCTACCGGCTGGTCGCACCGAGCACCGTGCTCGAGGTGGGCTGTGGGGAGGGCCACCTGGCCCATCACCTGGTCCAGACGGCCTCGCGCCCGAAGCGATTCGTCGCGTGCGACGTCGCGCTTTGCGCAGTCGCGCCGGGTCTCGACAGCCTCATCGAGCTCCGTCGGGCGTCGGCCTACGAACTGCCCTTCGAGGACGCGAGCTTCGAGCTGGTCGTCTGCTGCGAAGTGCTCGAACACTTGCGCTATCCCGAGCGCGGGCTTGCGGAAATTGCGCGCGTGTCCCGGCGCGCGGTCCTCCTCAGCACGCCGCGTGAGCCGCTCTGGCGTCTGCTGAACATGGCCCGCGCTCGTTACCTTCTCGACTTCGGCAACACTCCAGGCCACGTACAACACTTCAGCCGTCGCGCGCTCGAGGACCTCGCGCGCCGGAGTCTGCGCATCGTCGAGCGACGCACACCCCCTCCCTGGACGGTCTTGCTCGGCGAGCCCCTGCGGGGTGGAGCGCCTACGCACGGGTAGCTCGATGGGAAACCTGGAGACTTGGATTTCCGCTCCGACCGGCCGACGACGCGTGGATCGGGCCGCCCGCGCGGTGGCAATCGTCGCTACGATTTGGTTCGTTCTCGCCGTCTCGTGGGGGCTCTTCGGCCGAATCGCGGCCGGCCATGACGCCGTCGTGGCCGCGCGCGGGATCATCGCGGAGAACATGCTCGCCTGGAAGATCGCCGGGCCGGTCCGGGAGTACACGCTGGAGCGCCCGGCGCCGACCCTCTACTACGCGCACCACCCCTGGGGAACGTTCTGGGGTATCGCCGCGCTGTCCGCTTTCCTCGGGCGACATGCGTACGTTCCACGACTCTTCGCGGTGCTAGCCAGCGCGGCCACTCCGCCGCTGCTGTACGGAGTGGGCAGCACCCTATGGGGTCCCGTCGCCGGTGCGCTCTCCGCGCTCGCTTACGTCACCTTGCCGATCACGCTCGCGTTCGGAAACTTTCCCGGCTTCGAGGTTCCCCTCGTGGCGTCCTGCCTCCTGACGACATGGGGCTACGTTCGCTTTGCGCGCACGCGCGACTACCGCTGGATGTGGGTGAGCCTGATCGGGGCCCTTCTCTGCGTGAACACGGACTGGGAGGCGCACATCTTTCTGGGAGTCGCCGTAGCCGCCACGAGCGCAATCGCCTTTTTTGGCCGTCGGCGCTCGGGGAGTCTGGAAGCACTCGCCGTGGCCCGCTGGTCCTGGCTGACGACGATTGCTGGAATCAGCGCGCTCTGCGCGTACGGCTACTACTTTCAACATATCGGCGCCATCGGAGACCTGGTTGCGCAGTTTTCCGCGCGCACGCGCGGCAGCGACGATCCGCTCTCTCAAGTTCTTCAGTCGCGCAAGTACTGGATCGACGTCACCTTCACGCCTCTCGCAATTCTGATCGGCAAGCTCGCACTCCCCCTATTTCTGGCTCGCATCATCCTCTGGGGACAGCTGCTCGAGATATTTCCGGTCGCCATCTTCGTGATGGCGGCCGTGCACTACGTGAAGTTCAAGAACGGCGCGGACGTGCACATCTACTGGCCGCTTCCGTTCGCCCCCTACTACGCGCTATCGGTCGGCGTCATCGCCCAGAGC
>JBAULD010001048.1:0-1746 GCA_049578005.1 Polyangiaceae bacterium | reverse complement strand
GGTCTGGACGGGTCCTCTCATCGCCCTCTCTCAGCTCATCGCAGGGACGTTCTCCGTGCTGTTCACGACGGTGATCGGCCTCTCGAACCTCGCGCTGAACCCCCTTCGGATCGTGCAGGCTTGGCGGCGCGTTCGCGGCGGCGGATCGCTCGACTGGACGGCCTCGTCGGTCAGCGCCGGGCAAGACGTCCGCGGCAGGTCGCTCCACGAGTTCGCCTGCATCTACGCGCCTGCCACCCGCCTAGGCGCCGGAGGCGCTCTCTTCGCGGTGTGGCTCGTCGCTCTGGGCGCACCCGTGGTCTTGTTGGGCGTGAGCGGCCTCGGCGTCTTCATTGCGTCGTTTTCGACGGCGTTCTTGGTCGCATGGGTCAGCGGCCTACCGCACGCCACTGCCGACGGAAAACCCCTCTACGAGCTCACCCGCGCGGATCGGCGCGTTCTGGCGATCGTCGGCGGGGGGGCGACGAGCGCCGTCGCCTTCTTCCTCGCGCTCGGCCTGTTTCCGATGCCCGCGTTCGAAGGATCGGTCGGCTACGTGGCTCTCTTCTTCGTGCTGAGCGCACTGTCGGCGGTTCTCTACCCCACCTATCGCGCGGCCAAGAACGCGTGGCGGAGCGGTGCAAGCCAAAGGCGCTGGACGGGCGTTCGGCTCAGGACCGCACTCGGTGTCGCTCTCGCTCTCGCGCTCGTCGCCTTCGGAGCCGCGCGTGCTCCTTCGGTTCGCCGGACCGCCGACCGCGTCGAGCGATTCTTTCACAGGGCCGAGTCGAAATGGCGAATGCCGGAAACCGAGCGCCGTGTGTATGCGGCCATCGGCAATGCCATGCGGCGCCAGGGGTCGGCAGATCCCGAGACTCTGCTTTCGGACGAGAACGACGCGCCCACTCTGCGGACGCTGCCCGAGATGACGATGCCGGATCTCCAGGACCTCCGGGGGATCCCTTCGCCCAGGCTGGTCGCGCCCGTCCCCGCGGCCGAGTTGGAACTACCCGACCTCGACCCCCTGCCCGCGAATCGTCGCCTGTTCAACGCCAGGCCGCGGCGAGAGTTCCAGCTGCCCGTCGGCCAGCTCGAGTCGCGCGTCGCGTCGTCTCTTCCGGTCGGGACGAAAGCCGTCGCCCGAGGCCGCACGCGCGCCAATGCGCTCGCGCCGAGGGTGCTCTCCGACGCCGAGCTTCAGGTCGCCCACGATTTCATCGCGCGAGCCGATTACCCCTGGATCACGCGAAGTGAGCTCGAGGCCTTGGCCGAAGGAAACGAGAAGGGCGAGCGTGTCGACGTCGTCGAGCTCGCCCGCGTTTACCGGTGGGAAGACGTCAAAGCGAACTGGGACGAAGTGGAGGCGGCGAAGCGCGGCGGGGTCACGGATCGGATTCGCCTTGCCCGGCTCATCGACGCCGTCGACGCCGTCGTCGGCATGGGAATGGACGTCACGGCGAGCGAGCTCCAGCGCTACTTGGACCAGGAGCTGGGGCTCGTCGAGGAGTGGTCTCGAGAATACCCGCGCGTTCCTTTCGCATCGACGAAGCTGTCCCTTTATTCGGCGGGGCGATTTTCGCAGATCGTACGTTTCATTCTCAAAGAGAAGGTGTCGCGCCAAACGCTCGCGCGAGAGCTCCGTCTCGACTACGTCGATTCGCACTGGGACGCGCCCGCGGAGAGGCCGGCGCTGCACCGCGTATTTGCGGGTCGGCCGAGACAAAAAGCATCGGAGTCGCTCGACCTGGATTGGGAGGGCAACGAGGC
>JBAULD010001047.1:0-10830 GCA_049578005.1 Polyangiaceae bacterium | reverse complement strand
GATCTCGTGACGTCCAGCGGCGCCGGGGGCTTTCGGCGCGTCTTGAGACCCAATTCGGTGGGCGAGATCGACACGTCGAACTCGGAAGGGACTGCCTACGGAATGATCCTCGCCGTAGCGATGAACGACGAGTCGCTGTTCGACGACCTCTGGCACTACGAGCAGCTCTTTCTCGACGGAAACGGCTTGATGAACTGGGAGATCAACCCGCAGGGCACGGCGCCGACGAGCGAGGGGAGCGGAGCGGCGACCGACGCCGACGAGGACATGGCCTTCGCGCTGCTCTGGGCCGACCATCGGTGGGGCGGCAAGGGCGCGCTGGGCGATACGTATCACAACTTCGCGCTCAAGCAGATTGGCTTGATCTGGCAACACGAGGTGGATCAAACCCGGGGAAACGCGCTTGCTCCTGGAGACCAGTTCAACGGGGCTGCGGTCCTCAATATCTCGTATTTCGCTCCCGCCTACTATCGCCTCTTCGGTCAGGCGACCGGCAACCAGTCCGACTGGAACAAAGTCGTGGAGTCGAGCTACACGATCGTGTCGGCCACCCTCACGACCGCCAACATGAATGCGACCAACGGGCTGGTGCCCGCCTGGTCGACCCCGGCGGGGGTTCCGCAATCGCCAAACGGTGTTCTCCCGACGAACTATCAACTCGACTCGTGCCGAACCCCGTTCCGATTGGGACAGGACTATTGCTGGAACAATGAGCCGCGAGCCAAGAGCTATCTCGCCAAGATCAGCGCGTTTTATCAGCAGATCGGGGCCAGTCACATCGTGAACGGGTACAATCTCGACGGCACGCCCAACCCGACCAATCCCACGGTCAATCAGTCCGCGGCGTTCGTGGGCCCGGCCGGCGTCGGCGCGATGAGCGACCCCATGTTCGCCATGCTCCGCGACCAGGCTTATGCCGGAGTCGCCACGCTCGGCGAACTAGACGGCAGCACGTATTACACGGAGTCTTGGACCGCGCTCTCCCTCGTCATGATGAACGGCGGGTATTGGAATCCGTCTTTGCCCTAGTCTGCGCCTCTGTGAGCCTGGCGTCCTGGCGTTCCCCATCGCGTGCGACCCACCGCCGGCTCTTTACTTCCCCTTCTTTCCCCCCCCGTCGTTCGCGCCCGTGACCTCGCCCGGCTGCGTCTCGCTCAGCATGGCCTGCAGTCGTTCGCGGGCATAAGGGATCGTGTCCGAGGCGGCAGCCGCCGCTTCGACCACGCCGCGCCCGCCCTGATCGTCGAGCGTCAAGAGCGCGCGCCCCGCGCTCACGACCGCGGCCGCGATCTCGTCGTTGCCGGCGCTCGCTCGATACATTCCGAAGAACCGACGGAGCGCGACCACTTCTCCCGGCCCGCCGATGACCGAGAGCGCCGCGGCGGCCCTGAGCACGTCGTCGTCCGTATCCGCCGGATCGAAGAGATGAGACGCGAGAAGCGGCGCCGCCGCGGTGTCCTTCATCGCGCCGAGCGCTTGGGCCATTGGACCGACCGGGGGCGAACGGAGCACGTCCTTCAAGTACTCGTAGTGCCGCGCAAGCGCGGCCTCCATGTAGCTCGCCCCGTTCCGACGATTCGCAATGGCTTTCCGCGCGTCGGCGAGCAAATCGGGGCTCGTGCGCGCGTCGCTCGCCAGCTCGACCAGCGCCTTCGTGGCGGAGTCGTCGCTCACCGCCGCAAGCTCACGAAGCAAGAGACGCTGCGCGACGACGAGCTGGGGATCGTCCGCCAGCACGGCTTCGGCGAGTTGCGCGGGTAGTGGCTTGACCTCGGCCGCGACGCCGGCGACCCGCTGCGAGTCGACGCTGACGACGCAAGCCTTCAAGGGTCCCCCGAGGTCGGCCTGGGTAAGCACGGCCCCAGTACCGGAGTCCAGCCCGGTCACTATCCCGCGTTCGTCGCATAGGACGAGCCCCCCGGCAGCCGCCGCACCGCCGAGCAGGTCTGCAGCGTGCAGGTGCACCCAGAGAAGTTTGCCGGACTCCCGCGACGCGTCAGCTCCCGCCGCTCGACTCGCTGACGGCTGCGCGCGCTTGGGGTCCCGCTCGGCCGTCGTCGCGTCGAACCCCATCGCGATGCGAAAATACGTCGCGTACCAGCGCCCGTCCTCGACGGCCGCTCCTTGAGATGTGGCGACCGGGCTGGCGTACATTCGCGCTTTGTCTTCCGCCGTGGCCTGGGGGGGAACCGGCGCGGTTCCCGGCGGCATCACCCTCGGCATCCCCGGGAGCTCGCGAACCGGCAGGATCGCGGTCGACGCCCTTCCCCTCGAAGCGTCCACGATGTGCTCGTCGAACCGGATGAAGCTGGCTTCTCCGAACCAGAGCGAGCCACCGGCCGTCCACGCCCGGCTCGTCTCCGCGCGCAGCGTTACGCGCGCCGTCTCGTCGCCGCTGTCGAGGTCGATGGCTGATACGTACTGCCCAGCCCAGGGCACGAACGCCGTTCGTCCGAGCACCGCCGGGACGCCCAGCCCCTTCTCGCTTTCGATCTGGCGGACGACGACCCCGTCGTGTCCGACGGCGAGAAGTGTGCTGCCCAGCCCCCCCGCTCGCCGCAGCGTGACGACCGTCACGGCTCCGTCATCGCCTGCGCCGAGGAGCGCGGCCCCGTCGGTCGGTCGCCGCCAGAGGAGACGCCCAGTCTCCGTGTCGAGAGCGAAGACTTCGCCGCCTCCCGCCGCAACGACCACGCGGCCCGACACGGTCGGCCTCACGTCGAGCGCGTGCCCGAACGTCCACTTCGGGCCGCCTCCGAGGGGCAGACCGATCAGCGTATCGGTATTGGCGGCGACGCCGACGACGACGTCGGCGGCCGGAGCAATCGGCGTTCCCCCCAAACGGTGCCACAAATGGCCGATCGACGCGCCGCCGTCGTCTTCCCACTCCGTGGAGAACCGCGCGAGCCGCGGCTGACTCGCCGCGCACGAAACAAGAAATGCCGCACTGGCGAGGATCCGCTTCATGGCGTCTTTCCCTCCGGGTCTCGTGCGCCCGCGCCCGGCGAGCCGCTGGTGGCGAGGACCGCCTGATCGATGGCCTGCTTGACGCGCCGCGATCCGCGCTGCGGCCATTTGGCCTGGATTTCCCGTAAGAAGCGGTTGGCCTCGCCGGTCCCGAGCTCGCGCACCCGCCCGACGATCTTCACTTTGAGCTCTTCGGGGACGTCGTCCGATAAACGCAATAGGGCCTCGTGGAGACCGCTGGTCATGACTTCGAAAGGCTGACTTCCGAGCTTCGCGGCCAGCCGATCGCACTCGTCGCCGACGCAGAGAAGGCCGATGGAGCGAGATGCCTCTGGGACCTTGTGGTCGAGCGCAAGAAAGAGATCGCCGACGGCCTCTTTGGCTCTCAGCGTACCGAGACCGGTTGCCGCGAGCCCGCGCACTTCGGGGTCGAAGTCCGACAGCGCCGTGCGGAGCGCCTTGACGGCCACCGCCCCGCGCGTTCGCGCGAGCGCCTGCACGGCCGAGCGACGGAGCCTGAGGTTCCGGTGACGCGCATACCAAGAGAGCGAAGAGCTCGCGGCCTCGCTCTCGGTGTCGCCGAGTGCATCGATCGCCTCCTGGGCAAGTTCCGGGGGAAGGCCCTCGGCGAGGAGATCGATGATTGCGGGCACCGCCGGAGCGCCGGCCTTCGCCGAGACACGTACGTCGTCGAGCGCGCTCTTTACCTGTACAGGGTCCCCGCTTTTCAATCTCTTCACGGCGTCCGACGGAAGGCGAATGCCTTTCCCGAAGTCGGTTTGGGCCGCGTTCGCGCGGGTCTCCCCGCCGGCGCGCGCGGGCGCCGCACTTGCCGCACCTGGCGCACCTGCCAAGTGCGGGGCAAATGAAAGCAGCGTGGCGAGCCCGACGGAGACGACCGTAGCAAGCGGAGAAGCTGGCATGGGCGGGGATGGTCGCGCCGCACTGGGGTCTATGTAAAGGTCCGTCGTCACATATCCCTTGCGCAAATTCTGGGGCGTGGGAGAAAGCTACCTTTCCTTCGGACACCCTCGCGGCTGGGGCGCATACTGGCCGTACAAATAGGGGAATACATGTCGACGCACGACTCCGACTCCGGCCATCCTCCTGAAAGGGCGAAGCGCCTCGTACTCCGAAAGATCGGCGGAACGAGCGTGCCGCCGTCGCCGGCGCCTTCCAGTCCGCTCCCATCGAATTCCCCGCAATCGATTGCGGCACAGCCGGACCCGAGTCGATCCCGAAGCACGATGCCACCGACGCGACTACCGCCCGCGGCAACTCGGCGGGTATTGGAGGCCGGCCCATCCATCCCTCCGATTCCGCGGTCCCCTTCCTCCGCTTTTATCCCTCCACCTCCTCCAACGGGAGCTTCCGTCAGCGCCGTAGCGCCCGGGTCCTCTCCCTCGTCGTTCGACTCGACCGCCAGTGGGACCGCACATCCCAACCGCACCCGCCCCTCTCTTCCGCCGGTCGTCGCCAGTTTGGCGGCCGAGCAACCCGAGATTCCTTCGCCGGGCGCTCCACAAGCCCCATCGACGCGCAAGGCGGGTCTGGTGGGCGCGGTCGCGGGGCTGGTGTTGGTCGCCATGTTCGTCATCGGGGCTCGGATCGCGTATCGGCTGACGCCGTCTCCCACGGCGGGGGCCGCGGCCTACACGGCGTCTCCCGAGGGGTCGACGGCGCGCCCGCCGGTCCCGAGCGCATCCGCGCCGCCGCTCGCTCCTCCCATTACGGTGGCTTCGACCGTCGTTGTGACCGTCGCCACGGATTCCCCGGTCCGCGAGCCACCGCGCCGCCGGCCACCTTCCGCACCGCGCCCGGTCAGTCCGCCGAAGGTCGCGCCGCAACAAGTCACGTCTCAACCTGTCGAGTCGCCCGCCGAGGGCGCGACGCCCGCGTCGGCGTCGACCGCCGGCGCGGCGGCGTCTTCGAGCGCGAGCGCCCCGAGCGACAGCGCGAACTCGCTCGTGCCGGTAATTCCGCCGAGCCCGCCTCCCGAGGTCGATCCGCTCGTAAAGGCCGTTCTGGAAGACAACAAGTAATCTCGAGCGCGCAAGCCGGTCATCGCCCTTCCCGGAACGCCCGGAGCGCGTTCGCAATGGCGTCGGCCAAGAGCTGGCGGTACTCCCCTCCTGCGAGGCGCTGCTCGTCGGTGGGGTTCGAGATGTAGCTCGCCTCGAAAAGCACTGCAGGCATGCGCGCGCCGACGAGGACGTAGAAGCCCGCCGCGTGAACGCCGCCGTCGATGGCATCGCCGTACTTCGACTGGACCGCCGTCGTCGACGCGCGCAGCAAGAGCTCGGCGAGGCGCCTCGACCGGCCCGCACCCTCGGCCATGCGCAGGCCGCCGAGGATCGACGCCAGCTCGGCGCTTGCCGGTTGCGTCGTCGCGTTCTCGCGCTCGGCGACGCGGGCGGCGACTTCATCGCGGCTCGTGTCGAGCACATAGGATTCGACTCCGCGCCGGACCCTGCCTTCGCTCGCATTGCAGTGGATGGACACGAACAGGTCTGCGCCGAACGCGTTCGCCCGAGCCGTACGCTCTTCGAGTGAGACGAAGTGGTCGTCCTCGCGGGTGAGCATCACCTCGATTCCCTGAGCGGCGAGCACGGGAGCGACGCGCCGAGCAATGTCGAGCACGACGTCCTTCTCCGCCAGACCCGTCGGCCCCCGCGCACCCCTGTCCGATCCCCCGTGCCCTGGATCGAGCACCACGCGAGAAAGCGTACGCGGACCGTCGCCTCGAATCCCCGGAGGACGACGAGCGACGTCGATGACGACTCGATAGGGCTCCTGCATCTCGAAGACGCGCCTCCAGACGTGGCCGTCGAACTGGAGCCAAACGCGCGAGCCGGTCGTCGTGGCCTCCGCCCCGATTCGTGGGACGATGCCCTGGGACGGGATATCGCTTCGAGCCGACCCGAGCTCGACACCGTCGAAATCGAGGAAGGTCCTCGGATCGGCCCCTCCGGTTGGGACTTCGTCCCCTATCCGGTACGGAGCGGGACGGTCCAGCGCGACCACGACGCGCGCCGCCTCTCGACCCGACCAGCCTTCCACGCGCGTGATCCGCGGGGGTCCCGACGGAGCTGCCCCGTCGAACGACGCCCGCGACGCCATCATTCCCTCGCCGACCAGCTTGTCGTCGATGGCGTCGAGAGCCGCTCGATCCGGGCGAAACGCGTCGAGCAGGGCGAGGCGGTCTTCGAGCGTCCGCCGGCACGACTGAAGCGCTCCGGCGTCGGCCTCGGCAGCCGACGCGAAACGCCTCTCCGCGCGGTAGAGCTGCGCGTACTCGGCGGTGGGGTCACGCGCAACGTCGCCCGTCAGCTGCGCTCCGGCGAGCGCCGCTTCACATGCGCCGTCGGCGCGGACATCGCGCGACGCCTGGTCGAAGAGATCGATTGCCTCGCTGGCGTCCTGGGCATGGCCCTCCAATCGCCAAAGGCGCTCGAGCAAGCGCGCCGCGACCGCATAGAGCGCGACCGCCCGGGCGCCGCTGCCCTCGCGCGCTGCGTGCGCTTCGGTGGCACTGGAAATGGCCCTCAGCTCGGCGCGCGCCGGAAGCTCCGTCCGTCCGTCGGCGATGGCCGTCAGAAGCGACGGGTCGATCTCGTGCTGTTTCGTCGCTTCCTCTTCTCTTCCGGAGCTGGGCCCGTGCACCCTGCAGGCCGACCAAGTAAGGGCGCCGATGAGGACCGCGATACGGACGCGTTGGCGGCCTTCCAATCCTTGGGTAGAAACGTAGAAGGGATTATTCGGGCTCGCTCGTGCCCCTGCCGCGCGCTGAAGGAGAGCCACTTTGACGACAAAACCCATATACGCAGACCGCGCTTCCGGCCAAACGTATTCCAGCGCAAGCACGATGGTGAACGCGTATCTCGCGCGATTCGCCGAGCGCGCCCGAAGCGCCACCGAACCGCTCGACGCCGGTGGGTACACGCAGATCCGCAAAGGGTCGGCGACGGTAGGCGTCAACGTACTCGAGGACCACGGCGTCCTCCTGTTCGTCGCCCCCATCATGCCGGTGCCCCTGACTGGACACGAGACACTCTATCGGCGACTGCTCGAGCTATCCTTTCTGACGACATCGGATGCGGCGTTCGCGATTGATTCGCAGCGAAACGAGATTGTGGTTCGCGCGCTTCGACGCCTCTCTGGACTCGACTACGAAGAGTTCGAGGATCTCCTGGAAACCGTGGCCAAAGTCACCGACGACTGGGACGACCGGCTCCGCGCCGAATTCGCACAATAACGTCGAACGCCCAGGCAGCGTGGACTTCGGTCCTGGGTGAACGTTGTTAGGCCGGCGGTCGGGTGTTACGCTTTCCCGCGAATCATGGCTGTCCCGAGCGATCCGCCAAATCCGGCCGGAGCGAGCGCCGCGGCGTTTGCGAACGCGCGCATCACACCGGAGGAAGCCGAGAGGCTCGCCTCCATGTTTCGGCCCTCTTGGGAGGCCGACGAGGCACCCGTCGTCGCGCCGAGCGCGCGGTACGATGACCCTCTCGTCCCGAAGGCAGGCCGAACCCAGGCCGACGTGCGAGGCGCCGTGCACGCCCTCAATGGAACGCACGCTCCGGCCCCCGCCACGGTGCTGCACGACGAGCCAATCAATTCCGTGATCATCGCCGGCGATCCACGCGCCCAAGCCACTTCGGCGGCCGGCCCGGGGGGGCCCGAATCGCCCCGCGGGGCGGCGCCGGGATCGCCGTCGCCCCAAGCGCAGATGCTCCAGCAGCGCACGTTGGTCATGGCGGCGCAGCGCACGCTTGTCATGCCGACCGCGCCGACCGTCGTTCGCGAGGGGCGCAGGAAGATGCCTTCGATCGACCTGAGCGAGGTCGATTTCGGAAAACGAGCCAAATGGGCGCTCTGGCTCGGACTCGGCGCGGCCGCCCTCCTACTCGTGGGCGTGAGCCTATGGTTCGCGACCGCCTCCTCGCCGGAGAGAGCGATCCCGGTTCCGTCGGCGGAGAGCACTGCGACGGCGCAGACCCGAACCGCGCCACCGCCCGCCGAGATCGTCGCGGTTCCACCTGTCCCGCCAGGCCCATCGGCAGAGCAAGGAAAGGCGGCGACCGGCCAGGCGCCGTCGAACCCGCCCGCGCAAACGGCGGCGCCAACGGCATCCCCTGCTCCACCTGCAGCCCCGGTCCCCGTCGTGGTCCAACCGACACCGGTCGTCGCCGCCGCCCCACCTCCTCCGACGACGCCTCCTGCGCGGATAGCCGTTCCGCCCCCCCCACGGAGCCCAGCTTGGATTCCGCCTCCGGCCCCTGCGAAACCGGTACAAAAGCCGGCGAAGACGGGTCCGACGATCGTCCGCGATGTTCCGTTTTAGCGTCGTTTCCCGACGATTTTTCTCTGTGGGTCCCTCACCTCCGGGCCGTTTTCTTCGCGTCTCCCAGCTTTTCAGCTGCCCTTCGCGCTTTACACAGGGACAATCGAACAGGCACGATTAGCGTCTTATGACGACTCGCCCGATTGCCACGGCTTTGCTTCTCGCCTTGGCTCCGCTCGCCTACTCGCCGGCCGTCCGCGCCCAAGCCCCCGCCGACGACCCTACGACGGCGATGGCCCGGGCACGGTTCAAGGAGGGGGTCGACTTCTACGACCGAGGCGAGTTCGAACAGGCGCGGGCCTCCTTTCTGCAAGCCTACGCGCTCAAGAAGCATCCGGCCGTCCTTCTCAATTTGGCGTGGAGCTGTTTGAAGAGCGTGCACCCGCTCGAGGCGGAACGCTATTTCAAACAGTTTCTCACGGAGGGCAAAGACATTACCGAGAAGCAACGCGCCGACGCGAACGACGGCCTCGCTCAGGCGCGCGCGAAGCTCGGCCGAATCGAGGTCGTGGCCGGCGCAGGCGCGGAAGTGACGATCGATGGCGTCGGGGTCGGTAGCGCGCCGCTCGCGGAACCAGTGGTCGTCGAGGCAGGAGCGCACACCGTCAAGTTCAAGAGTCCGGAGGGCACGACGGACACGCAGAGCATCACGGTGATGGGAGGGGAAAAAGCCGTCGCACACGCGCGGGTGACGGGAACCGTAGGGCCCGCCCCGGCGGGGGTCTTACCGTTACCGCCGCCCCCTGCGACGGAGTCCGCGCCGCCGCCCCTTCCGCCGCCGCCCGCGCCTGCGCAACCCAATCCGGACGAGACGAACGTCGTCACGACTCCGCCGCCGCCCGCCGAGACGCCGGGCCCAAGCGGAGGACGGAAGGGCGCGCTCGACACCCCGAGGGACGTGGCGCCCGTGATTGTCCTCGGCGTCGTGGCCATCGCCGGATATGCCGGAGCGGTCATGGCGCTCGTCTTCAAGCAGCAAGCGCAAGACAAAGCCGATCAGGTCGCCGGGACGATCGTAATGCACGGAGGGTGCCCGTCGAGCACGTACGGAGCCTTCTGCGACGCCTATACGACGGATGCGAACAATGTGAACGACGACGCGACGTTCGGGAACATCGCGCTGGGAGTTGGCATTGCGGCGACCGTCGGGACCGTCGTGTACTGGTTCGCGGCCAACAAGAGCGACGGTTCCCACGCGTCCTCGCAACCGGTGGTCACGCCCATCGTCGGCCCCAACGTCGGCGGTTTCTCCCTCGCCGGCCGGTTCTGATTCGGCCGGGTCGTCGACCTTTCACGGATACGCGAACACGCGAATGGGCGCGGGCCTCGTCCCGTCGGCGCCCGGCTCGCGAACGAGGGCGGCCACCGAGCAGCCGGCTTCGTCGCAACCGGAGTCGACGAGGGCATCGGCGGGCTGCTCGATCCGGCCGGCACGCACACCTTCCGCGCCGAAGACGCGAAACGACAACCCTGCGACCGGCGCGCCTTTCGGAGATTGGGCCGTGCGCCGCTCGACCCACGCCACGAGCGGACCGCTCGGCGGCGAAGCAATCCAGAAGGGCGCTCGGGAACGATCGCAGTCCGCTGGGGCGAGCGGCACGATCGACTCCTCGCCCGTCTTTCGATCGACCCGAATGGCCCGCACGCTCTCGGCGGCAGCTCCGCCCGCGGTGCATGCGTCGTCGGCGTCGTGCGTCACCACGATCAGAATCCCCGCGGGATCGCCGTCTACCGTCACGACGTCGTCGTCGGTCGAGAGGGAATGCTTCAGCTTTCGCCACGGGCCAGGAGCGCCGCTCCGGGGCACTTCGCGCACGGACACAGCGCCCGATGTCCCGATGCGCACGAGGCCGAGGTCGTCGCCGATCGAGAAAGCGTCGTGCTCGCGCTCGTCGTCGCCGAAATCGACGTTCCGCATGACCACGGCCGGGGTGCGGGCCGCCGCATCGCCCGGCGTGAAGGTCGAGGCGGTCAGGTCGTCGTCGCCGTCGCCGAGCACGACGACGTCGTGATCCCCGCAGACCAACGTGGGATCGCGATCGGGCGGTAACGCGAGGACGTCGCGCACCTGGGGGTCGGCCCACGTCCGGGCTCGGACCCGAGCGCGACCGGCCGCGCGCGTACCGATCCACGCAAACCCATCCGCCGTTCCGCAATATGTCCCGCCGACCTCCAGAGGCTCCCCCCGGGGCTCGCCGCGCGGCCCCAAGAGCACCAACGTGCGCGAGACCTTTCCCTCGTACATTCCCCTCCAAAACACGGCGACACCGTCGACCGCGGGCTGGAGCCGCAGCTCCGCGTCGGCCGTCCACGTCACGCCCCGGAGCGCATCGGCCGACCACACGACGGCGCCTTGGGCAAGCGCCATCACCCGCACAATCCCTTCGGCCGCGACGAGGCCGGCGACGACATCGACGTGACCGACGCGAGTCGCTCCGATCGGCGCGGAGAACACCGCCCGCTCGGACGTCCCGCGGGCGCCGGCTTCCATCGCGGCAGGCGCCGCGTCCGTCCCCGCC
>JBAULD010001046.1:0-2122 GCA_049578005.1 Polyangiaceae bacterium | reverse complement strand
CACCAGTACGGCTGTACGTCGCATGTTCCTCCCTCCATTTAGTCTTTATTTACCTTGCTTTACGTCGCGACGTCAACCACCGTCGACCCCGTCTTGTCCGGAAAGCCAACGGCGGCGATTCTCGCATGAGTTTGCGGTCAATCGGAGGCTTAAAGGTGCAGCGTTACAGTCTGGGGCGCACCAACGCTCCCCGGCGACGCTCCAATTCATCGTCGCGATGGTCGCGCATGCGATCAACGAGCGGCTGGCGCAACCGCTTGCCCCAGTACTGAAAGCGCCCCGCCGTTGCCCCATGGCGCCGCGCAAACGCCGAGGTCGTCAGACCGCTCGCCTCGCACACCGCCAAGGCCCGCCCACGCCTCCTCTTTCGTCCACGACCGCGATTCCGTGATCGCCCGCTGCCAAGATTCGCTCTGAATGGGATGGTCCTTCCTGCGGCGTCAGCCGCACGACGATCCCAGCCGCGACTTCAAGCCCCCGACAGAGTGCGGTCGGGCGGACTACGCGGGCATGCAAATCAAGGTGCGCACTCCAGCGACTCAGCGAAACGCGAGGCGCAGTCCGACGTCTGCCGCGAAGTCCAACTGCGAGATGCGGGCAACGGATGAGCCGTGCGCCTGAACTAATGCCGGCGACGTCATCTCGACCGCGGCGACGCCAGCCACGAGGCCAACGTGCGAAGACCACATCCAAGACGCGTCGATCCGCTCACGAAATCCAACCCACCATCGTTCCCCATGGTCGGCGCTGCCCGTCGCCGGGTCGCGTCCGGCAACGGAGACAAGTTCGACGGTCGCGTCGGCGCGGAACCCCACGGCGAAGTCACCGAGTCTCAAGAGAACGGCACCGCCTCCAGCGGACACGCTCGGGCGCACGAGCGAGATGCCATCGACATTGAGCCATTGAACCGAGCAGGCGATGGCGCCATCCGCAAACCATCGGCCCGCGTCTGCGCCCAGTGTTCGCGTAAAGCGCAGGACACCGCCCTCGGCCGGCCAGAAACCTTGCGCGCCCCGATTCGTTGTGAATTCCGCATCGACCCAAGACCGCTCGTCGACTCTCGGCTGCCGCTCGGGCTCCCGAACCACGGTGGTCGCCTCCGGGGTGGGCTCCGCGGCCTCCGGCCGGCGCTCCGGTTCCGGCTTGTCGCCGAACTTGGCCGCCGAAAACGCTTCGCCGACGAGCGTCGCGACCGCAAACCCCACTGTGCGCCACCGTTCGATCTCGGGATCTTCCGGTAAAAACGAGAGAAGTCTCGATCGCCATCGTGCCGTTCCCTCGACGCGCAGCCCGACGTTGACACGGGCCTGGTCGTGGGCCGGCCCAACCCAAGAGAAGAAGGCGACCGCCGTCGCTCCGGCATTCTCGGGGCCTTCTACGCAGAGAGCGAGCGAATGCATGCCCGTCGTGCAACTGTCGATGAGCACAGCCACGTAGCGCGATGAGACGTCCGCGGCCGGAACGTCGACGACGACCGGTCCCGTCATTAGGAGGCGCATCCCTTCTCTGCCATTTCATTTGCATTCATGGCGTGAAGAGCACATCTCTCCCGAAGGACAGTCCGTATCGTATAGACAAGCGACGCAGTTGCCGGCAGTAGCCCAGCAGAATTCTTGTGACTTGCAGTCCGCGCTCGTTCGACATTCTACGCACACCTCGCTGACGCAGTAGGGTTCACTCGTGCCGCCACAGGAACCACGAGTATCGGTCAAGCAGTCGGCACAGACCCCTTGGTTCGTGTCGCAGACTCCGGGCGAATCGCAATCGGAGTCCATCGCGCACGGTAACTCGCACGAGTGCGTAGTCTGATTGCATGCCTTCTTGTGCTCGCTGCAACCTGCGTCTCCAGAACACTGAACGCACGCGCGAAGGATGGGGTCACAAATCGACGCACTCGATTCCATGCAGTCGGCGTTCGTTGCGCACCCTGCGGAACCACCGCCTTCCGTTTCGGGTGCAATGGCCGCATCCGACCAATTCGAATCATCGATGAACGCATCAGTCACGTCACTCCGCAGACCCCCGTCGGTCGATTCGACGATTGGCTCCGGACTCGCGGCGTCGGGAAATAGGTCGAAGACGAGCGGGGAGCACCCTCCAGAAGCAAACACGAGGACACCTT
>JBAULD010001045.1:0-1679 GCA_049578005.1 Polyangiaceae bacterium | reverse complement strand
GGGAGGCGTGAATGCCGCAATCGCGGCGAGGGCGGACGTTCTCATCGTGGGTCCCTCCACGGCTCTGCACCACTATGACGACGGGATGCTTGAGCGCATGCTCGGCACCAGCGTGTGGAACGCAGGGGCGGAGGGGCGGGGACTCTTGTACGGTCGCGGGCTACTTTCGCTCGTGGCGGCGATTCATCCGCCGAAGGTCGTTGTCTTCGATGTGAGCTACTTCGAGAACGAGCGCGAAGCATCGCGCGCCCTTGCGCCGTTCTACGGGCGCAACGCGACGGTCGATCGAATCCTGACGCTCGACTGGCGGGAGCGCATCAAACTCCTGAGCCGCACGTATCGATTCAACGGGATGGCGCTCTCGATTGTGAGCAACTGGGGCCGCCCGGCGCGTCTTCACGGGTTCGAGCCGGTGGGAGGGGCGCTGACCGAGCGACCCGCGGCTGCGCCGCGCGGAGACAAGGGCTTCGGGGGTTGGTTCGCCGAGGAAATCCGCGGCTTCGTCGGTGACGCGCGCGCGGCCGGCAGCGCCGTCGTCTTCGTGGAGAGCCCCTCACTCTCCCCGCTGAATCCGGAAGTTCTGGAGGCCTACGCGAAAATCGGGCACGAGACGGGCGTGCCGTTCGTGCGCATCGAACTCGCTGCGGTTCCCGAGTTTGCCGACATCCGCCTCTTTCGCGACGCCATTCACCTAAACGCGGAGGGCGCGGCGAAATTCACGGCGATCGTGGGCACGCAACTTCAGCGACTCGGCTTCGGGCGAGACTCACGATAGCGACCGCCTCGCTCGGTGCGCGCCGTCAGTTCGGCGGCGCCGCAGCTCGTCCGCCCGAGGCGTCGTCGTCTTCCCGAGTCGGGAGCGGCCGATACCCGTCCCGCTTGTAATAGTAATATTGATAATATCCGTACTCGTGTTTGCTGAGATTCACGGCGTTCAGAACGGCGCCCACGACGCGGGCGTCGACGTCGCGGAGAATTCGGAGCCCCTGTTTCGCGAGCTGCTTTGACGTCTTGAACGCGCGAACGACGAACACCGTTCCGTCCACGAGGGTCGACAAAACGGCCGAATCCGTGACGGCGGCCACCGGCGGACTGTCGATCACGACGCGATCGAAGCGTTCCGCAAGCTCATCGAGGAACTTTCGGAACCGATCCGAGTGCAGCATGTCTGCGGGGTTGGGCGGCACCGGTCCGGCCGGAATCGACCAAAGATTTTCCACCGTCGTCGGTTTGGCCACTTCGTCGACCGTGGCTTCTCCGACGACGACGTTTGTGACGCCCGCGTCGCCGGCTCGGTCGAAGATGCGATGAAGGCGCGGCCGGCGCAGGTCGCAGTCGACGATGCACACGCGCTGTCCGCCCTGGGCGAGCGCGATCGCGATGCTGCACGCCACCGTCGTCTTCCCCTCCATGGGAGCCGCGCTCGAAATGAGCAGGCGCCGAAAGGGTCGGTCCGGGTTCATGAACATCAGGTTGGTGCGGATGCTCCGCGCCGACTCCGCGATCCCGCTCAGAGGATGTTCGTGAACGACAAGCTCGATGTGGTGGGTTCGCGCCGTGGCGGGTGGCAGCGATCCGGTGCCGCGCCTTCTTCTCCGCGACCGTCCTTCCCCGTCGTCGTCCATTTCGGGCAAGAGGCCGAGGAAGGTGACCGAGAGCTGATCCTCGAGGTCCTGGGG
>JBAULD010001044.1:0-6506 GCA_049578005.1 Polyangiaceae bacterium | reverse complement strand
TACGACCACCTCGGCTTCGGTGGGCGCGACTCGCTCGCGCCTGGTCAGCACGTCGCCCACCCGGGCGCGGACGACAACGCTTCGGGAACCGCGGCGCTCCTCGAGGTTGGGCGCCTGCTCGCCGGGGCGCCCGGCCTGCGCCGCGACGTGGTCCTCGCCGCTTTCTCCGGCGAGGAGATGGGGGTGCTCGGCTCGACCTGGCTCGTCAAGCATCCGCCCGCGGGTGTTGCACCCGCCGACATCGTCGCGATGCTCAACATGGACATGGTGGGCCGACTTCGCGACAACGCGCTCCAGGTCTTTGGCACGGAGACCGCGACGGATTGGCCCGCTCTCGTCGCCAAGGCATGCGACGCCGCTCGCGTCGATTGCGTGTACGCCCCCGGCGGCGGCTTCGGCGCCAGCGACCACTCTCCGTTCTACGCCGCGGGAGTCCCGGTCCTGCACTTCTTCTCCGGCGTGCACACCGACTACCACAAGCCGAGCGACACGCCCGACAAGCTCAACGCGGCTGGCATGGCGCAGACGGCGCGCATCGTCGCGTCGCTCGCGACCGACCTCGCCAACCGCGACCACCGGCTGGACTATCGGAACGTCGCGTCCCCTCCGACCGGCGGAGACGTAAGGTCGTTCGGATCCTCGCTCGGAACGGTCCCCGATTACGGGGGGCCGCCGAAGGGGCAGAAGGGCATGCTCCTCGCGGGGGTGCGCCCGGGGGGCGCGGCAGAAAAGGCGGGACTCAAGCGGGGCGACGTCCTTGTGCACCTGGGCGACCACGTGATCTCGGGCGTCGAGGACCTGATGTTCGTTCTGACCGAATCGAAGCCCGGTACGACGATGAAGGCCGTCGTCGTGCGTGACGGCAAGGAGGTCGCGGTCGACGTGACGCTGCAGGCGGCGCGGCCGCACTGATGGGCTTCGCGGCGCAGGCGATGATGGGTCCCCTTCTGTGTGTCGATGCTGTGTCGGCGGCGGGAGGAACGGGAGTCATCCGACGTCCTCGTCCGACTCGGCTGCCGCACCGGGAGACGTCCGACGCCCTCGCTCGAGTCCGGACGACCAAGAGCCACCCGCTGGTCGCATGTACCCGCTACTCCCCGGTCGCGGCTGTCGAGCCAAGGCGCGGCACCCAAGATGACCGAACGCGCCGTCTACGAACCCGGCGCAAGCTCGCCCCGGCGCATAACGAAATAGCCCGTTCGTGCTAAGGGACGCACGAGTTCGAGGGGCATCCTCGGCGGGCGATGGGCCGGAGGTGGGACGTTGATCTCGTACAAGATGGCGCGGCGTTCATTTCTGCGAGGCTGCGGCGGTTCTGCCGCGATGCTCCTGCCACTGCTCCGCAGCATCGAGGCGCGGGCGCAGGGGCTTCCGCCGCCGCTGCGCTTTCTCATCATCCGCCACTGTCAAGGGTCTCCGCTCGATCAGTGGCGTCCGGCGGCCGCGGCCACTACGACGACGTTTTCGCTGCCCGCGAACAGCGCGCCGTTCGCGCCTCTTCAACCGAAGATGGTGCTCGTCGACGGGCTCAACATCGTCTGCGCGGGGCCGACTTTAGGCGGCTACGCCGGCCAGGATTCGTCCGAGGGCGGGACCGTCGCGCTCATGACCGGAGTGCCGACGTTGGGAGTCGTCGGCGCGAGCGATTTCTGTGCGGGAGGCGAGTCGATCGACCAGCTCTTCCTGGACCGCTCCCCCGTCCTCGGCGGGGCGGGTGCGCCGATGTCGAACCGCACGCTCTTCGGATCGCTGCAGCTCGCCGCCGACGTCCGATCGAACTACGACGCCATTGCTGCGCGCGTGCTCTCGTATCGGCCCCCGCATCTCGCGAGCGCATCCATCGATGTCCAGCGCCAACCGATGCATCCCGAAACCGACCCGCTGAGCGCCTTTATCCGGATATTCGGTCCCGCTCTGCCGCCCGGAACCGACAAGGCGAGCTTTCTCTCGCAGAAGCTCAGTGTGCTCGACTACATGCGGAGTGATCTCGCGCGCCTCAAGGCGCTCGCACCCGCGTCCGAAAAGGACCGGTTGCTTGCGCACGCCGACGCGATTCAGTCGCTCGAGGGCACGTTGAGGTCCGCGGCCTCGACGCCGTCCGGAGCGTGCGTCGTGCCCGGCATGCCTCCGATGATTCCGCAGACCGGAACTGGCGCGACGGGAATCTACGCCGGGAACTCCATGCTGTCGGGGTGCGATTATTACGTGGCGACCGATCCGACGACCCATCCCCATCAAGTCGTCGGCAGGCTGCACCTTTCGATGATCAAAGCCGCGTTTCTTTGCGACTACACCCGGGTGGCCACATTCAGCTGGTCGTCTGCGACGAGCTGGGTCGTTTTTCCCACTACGTTCAACGGAGCAACCCTCCCCGGTACCGCCCTCTCGAGCCCGCACTATCTGGGTTCGAGCGGGGGCGACCCCTCGGGGCCGGGGCCCGAACCATGGTGGGCTGCCATCGATCGCTTTTACTCGGACCAAACATCGCAAGCGATCCAAGAGTTCGACGCAGCCACGGACGTCGACGGCGCGAGTACGTTGCTCGACAACACGGTCATCGTTTATGTGAGCGAGATTGCGCGCCGCTGGGACCACAACCAAGCGAACGTTCCTTTCTTGGTCTTCGGCGGCAAGAACACCGGAATCCAAGGTGGAACGTTCTTGAGCGTCACCGGCGGCCCGCTCGCCACGCAGACTGGCTCTGCGGGCGGCAACCGTCCCGTCAACGATGCCTGGTTGGCGCTCGCTCCGATCTTCGGGGTCAACCTCGCGACCCTTGGAACCCCGGCTCAATTCATTGGCCCGTTGCCTGGGCTCGTCGCGTAATCGGGGCTTGCGCCGGTACCCTGCCCGAACACGTTTGCAGATCGCCACCGGGGAGGCGAATCGCGTTCGCACGCGCTAGGATGCCGCGCTCGAGAATGGGCAAGGTCGCGTTCTTGGCTGCTGGTGTCGCGGTGCTGCTTTCGGGGCTCCCCGGCTGCGAAGTGCTGTTGAACGTCGGGGGCCTGACCGAACGAGGTCTCGACGACGCTGCCGTGGCGGCGGATACGAGTGCAGCCAGCCCCGTCGACGGAGAAGCCCTCGAGGGGGCCGACGCGGCCGAGGCGAGTGCGGACGGACCGATGACTCCGACAGGGCCAAGCGACGCCTCGGGGGACGAGGGGCCCGATCGCGTCGCCGATGCGGGGCTTTCGATGGTCGATTCCACGCCCGGTGACTCGACCGCCGCGCCGGAGGACACGGGCGCCGCGCTCGACGATGCGCAGAGCCAGGATGGTGGACTCGACGCGCTGGACTCAGCCGCCTCCACAGATGGCAGCTCCGTCACCGATGGCCCCGTCGTCGCCGATTCGCAGGGAGCGACGTACCGCTCGTGCTTGGCGATTTTCGACGCAGGACCGGCGAGCGCGAGCGGGACGTATTCCATCGCCCCGGGTGGAACGCCCATCGTGGTTCATTGCGACATGAGCTTCGGGGGTGGCGGCTGGACCCTGGTGCAATCCACGAACGGGGGCACCTGCAGTCCCGCCACCGAGACCGCGGGGGCTGTGGGGCTGGGTTCGTGCGCGTACATGCCGAGTGCGGACTTGACCTCGCTCGCCGAGCTGTCCACGACGGTCCACGTGCGCTCCGCGAGCGGCGCGGCCGCGCCCACGGACTACATCACGAGCGCCACCACGCTGCCGATCTCGAACCTGCGGATGGGTCTCGTCACGAACGCCAACGAGACTCTCGCGGACGCCGGCGCGCAAGAAGCCGCGTGGACGGTCGTGGGCGACCCCGGGAACGCGGCCGCTCAAAAGCTTTTGCCACGGAGCATCTTGGCGTTCTCGTGTTCGGTAGCCGGAGAAATGTGGCCATCAGTGTATCACGCGTGCGGCAACAGCGCGGACGGCTTTGCCCTCGACGTGTACGACAAGACGTCCGTTTGGAACTGGTCCGTGCGGCATACGAACGTCGCCATAGAGGTCTACGTTCGCTGACCGATTGGGTGACGCATGGCACCGCCGCTGAGAGCCGTTCCAGGGATGACTCTGGAAAACAGGTTCTTGCTGCTCGAGGTGATCGGGCGCGGCGGGATGGCGACCGTGTTCAAGGCACAGGACCTCGAAAAGGGGGGGCTCGTCGCGGTGAAGATACCGCTCCCCGAATACTCGAGCGGCGTCGGGAGCTGGTCGATGACGCAGCGCGAAGCGGAAATCGGCATACGACTGCGACACCCGAACATCGTGCGCTTCATCCCGCTCGCGCCGGCCAAGCACCGAAGTATCGTGGTGACCGAGTACATTCCCGGAGAGCCGCTGGCTTCCCGCATCGGTCGGGGACGAAGCCTACCCGAGGCCGAAGCCCTGCGAATCGCGAGCTCCTTGTGCGACGCCGCGGACTACCTGCACCGCCAGGAGATCGTTCATTACGACCTCAAGCCCGGCAACGTCATGTTGTGCGAAGACGGGTCGATCCGCGTCATCGACTTTGGAATGGCCCACGCGCGCGTGAACGGCCGCTTCGCACTCGGGGGTCCGGCTCCTCCGATGGCGACTTCGGATTATGTCGCGCCCGAGCAGATTCGCCGCCGCCGCGGTCAACCGAGCGTCGATGTTTACGCGATCGGTACGATTCTCTACGAGATGCTCACGGGGCATCCGCCTTTCGAAGGGGATGACCCGTTCGTCGTCGCGAGTGCCCGACAAATCGGCGACCCAAGAGCGCCGCGGGCGCTCAATCCCGCGATCTCGATGGAGGCCGAGGAGATCGTGCTCCGCGCTCTACGCCGCGATCCGAAAGAGCGGTACGCCAGCGCGGCTGCGCTCAAGGCCGATCTCGACCACCCGGCCGCGGCGCGCATGTCCGGTCTTGCAGCGCGTCTGATCGAGGTCACTCTCTGGCGCAAGAGCCGCCGGTGGATCCGCTATGTCGCTCTCGTGGGCATCGCGCCCATCGCCTTGATGGTCGCGTCGTTCGCGCTTCTATGGTGGTATTTCGCCCACAAGAAATAGGCGGGCAAGTCGCCGATAGGAAGCGCCGCAGAGGTGCAGAGTCGTCGGAGGTTTACGCCTTCGCACCTCTGCGGCCAAAGTCTCAGATTACGAAGAGCATCTCTTGGTAGGAGGGAAGGGGCCAGAGGTCGTGCGCCACCATTCCCTCGAGTTTGTCCGACACCTCACGAACAGCCAGCATGGCCGGAAGGACGGTATTGCAGAAGTAGGTGGCCTCCTTGACGACCCCCTCGCCCCCCGGATGTTCAATCGCCTTGTCGAGTGCCTTCAGCCGGGTGGCAAGCGCCACCGCGAGAGACGAAATGTCTTGGAGCAGGGAAGCATCGAACGGTGCGCCGACTTCCTTGAGCGAGGCCTGCGTGTCGGCGAGCTCGCGTTGGTAGCGCGATACGCTCGGAGAAATCATCGTCTTTGCCATCGACTGCACGAGTTTGGCCTCGACGTTGATGCTCTTGCAGTACTGTTCGAAATAGACTTCATAGCGGCTCTCGAGCTCGCGGGGCGAGAGCACCTTGTACTTGTCGAAGAGCTCGATCGCCTCCTTGGTGTGGAACGCCGGAAGGGAGTCGACGGTGGTCTTGAGGTTGGGCAGTCCTCGCCGCTCCGCTTCGGCGTGCCACTCTTTCGAGTAGCCGTTGCCGTTGAACACGACCGCTCCGTGCTCTTTGACGATCGAGCTGAGGACCTCGGCGACGGCCGTGTTCAGGGCCTTTCCGCCAGCGATGGCCGACTCGAGCTTCGAGGCAATGAAGTCGAGGGATTCGGCGATGATCGTGTTGATGACGAAGACCGGCCCGGCGATCGACTGGCCCGATCCGGGAGCACGAAACTCGAAGCGATTGCCGGTGAACGCAAAGGGACTCGTTCGGTTCCGGTCTCCCGGATCTTTCGGAAGTTTCGGCAACGAGTCGACGCCGACCTCGAGCGTCCCCTTGCTCTTCGACGACTTGGCGCCACCTGCACGAATCTGCTCGAACACGTCCGCGAGCTGTTCGCCCAGAAAGACGGACATGATGGCAGGGGGGGCCTCGTTCGCGCCGAGGCGGTGGTCGTTGGTGGCCGAGGCGACGGACGCGCGAAGAAGGTCGCCGTGCTTGTGGACTGCGCGCACGACCGCCGCGCAGAAGACCAGGAACTGCGCATTGTCGTGCGGAGTGTCCCCGGGATCGAGGAGATTGCCCTGCGTCGCATTTCCGAATGAAAAGTTGACGTGCTTGCCCGAGCCGTTCACGCCCGCGAACGGCTTCTCGTGGAGCAGGCAAATGAGGCCGTATCGCTCCGCGACGCGCCGGAGCGTCACCATGATGAGCTGCTGATGGTCGGTCGCAACGTTGCTCGACTCGAACATAGGCGCAAGCTCGAACTGGCCCGGAGCGACTTCGTTGTGGCGGGTCTTCGCAGGAATGCCCAACTTGAAGAGCTCGCGCTCCACGTCGATCATGAACGCGAGGACTCGCTCGGGGATCGCCCCGAAGTAGTGATCTTCGAACTCCTGTCCCTTCGGCG
>JBAULD010001043.1:0-1775 GCA_049578005.1 Polyangiaceae bacterium | reverse complement strand
CTGACCCGAGGCTCGGGGGGGCTCGACACTGTGTCCCCCTCGTCGCAGTTTGGCCTCCTCCCGCTCTCGGGGGCGAGCCGCTGTGCGTCTTGGCGCTGGAGAAATTGCTCTCTGACGGTATGCTTCGTCGCCCCGCGGGCAGGTGGTATGGTGCTTGAGTTGTCGCGCGTTTCGTGCGTTTTCGGTTACGGCCTTCTGGTCGCATCGTTGGCGTGTAACTCCACGCCGACGCGGTCCCAGTCACTGGCGACGTCCCCCGTGGTCGGCGCGGGCGCGTCGGACTCGGGGACATCGAACGTCGGTGCGTCGGACTCGGGGGCATCGAACGCATTCGCGCCGGAAGCGGGTGCGTCCAACGCGAGCTCGGCCGGCGTCGGGCAGGGGGAAGCGGCAGACGCAGCGGCTGGCATCGGCCCTTCGGCGAACGCCGGCTCGGCGGACGCGAGCCTTGCGCTGGACGGGTCTAGCGGATCGGAACCGATTTCTGTGGATGCCGGGGGGGACTCGCAAACGGCCACCAAGGCTTCGGACGGGGGCGGCTGCACGAGCGCAATCGTATGCGACGACTTCGAGAAGGATACGGTGGGAGCCGCGCCCGGTGCGCCTTGGCAGGTCGCCACGACGGCCGGAACGGTGACCGTCGATTCGACCCGCGCTGCTAGTGGGACGAAGTCGATCAAAGTGGTGGCGCCGATCGCCACCGGATACCGTTCCGCCATGCTTCGATTGGCGGGTGCGGGTCTGCCGACGCCCACGAACGTGGTCTACGGTCGAATGATGTTCTGGCTGGACTCGGCTCCGTCGGCGTCGGTTCACTGGACGTTCATCGACGGCTCGGGCCTCGTAGCAGGAGCGAATTACCACTCCGTTTATCGTTATGGCGGGCAACTGCCCATCCCATCGGACGGTGGCACCGGAAGTCAGCTCATGGCCAGCTACGACACGGTCGATTCTTATAGCGGGGTCGGTCCGAGCTCCGATTGCTGGCGTCACTCGCATGCTCGCGCCGTCCCGGTAGGAGAATGGACCTGCGCGGAATGGGAGTTCGACGGGCCAAATAACACCCTGCGCTTCTGGCTCAACGGCGATCCTGCGCCCGATCTCACCGTCGCGGGCATGGGGGACGGCTGCATCTCGCAACCGGCGACGTACATATGGACGGCACCGAGCTTTAGCCAAGTCGACGTGGGATGGGAGTCGTATCAGGCCGACGCCGCGCGAACGATTTGGCTCGACGACGTCGCCATCGGGAGCACGCGGATCGGCTGCCCGTAAAGCCTTCGGCCCGCTTGGGTGCCGGTTCGCCCATCCTCGGTCCGGTGCTATGACGTCCGCGCATGAAGACCGCATTCACGAGAACGCTGGGGCTTTCGTTTACCCTCCTCACCAGCGCCTGCGGGCGAGACGCACCAACTGCAACGGCGCAGGCTTCGACCAAAACGCCCGTCGCGGCGGACATCGGCGCCCCCGCTCCAGACTTCGTTCTCAAAGACCTCGACGGCAAAGACGTCCGTCTGGCGAGTTTCCGGGGAAAGACCGTGGTGCTCGAGTGGTTCAACCCGAAATGCCCATTCGTCAACATGTCCCATACCAGGGGCTCCCTCAAGGGCGCCGCTGAACGCCATATGAAAGAAGGGGTCGTTTGGCTTGGCGTCGATTCTGCAGCCCCCGGTAAGCAGGGTCACGACCCCGCCGAGATCCGCGAGGCGATGGCGCGTTTCGCGCTGACCCATCCAATTCTCCTCGACGAAACCGGACTCGTTGGCCACGAGTAC
>JBAULD010001042.1:0-6656 GCA_049578005.1 Polyangiaceae bacterium | reverse complement strand
GGGGCGGCCCGCGCCAATCTTTCGTACGCTCCTCTGCTAGGAGGGTGTCCGGGCGGAACGAGCGGAAGCTGGGCGTGCCAAACCTCCGGCGGAGGAGGGGGCGGCGCGTTTCAAATGTCCGTCGCGGGCTTGCTGACGTTCTCCGGCATCATCACCGCAAACGGTGGAGCCGGCGGTACGAGCGCATGTTTCATGGCCGGGTGCGGCGCCTTTGGGTACGGCGGCGGGGGCGGCGGAGCAGGATCCGGAGGTACGGTGCTTCTCGAGAGCCAGAGTTACAAGGATCTTGGGGCAGCTATCTACGTCAACGGTGGTACCGGCGGGGCACCCAACACGGGAGGCGGCGGAGGGACCGGGACCGGAGGTTTGGGAGGCGCCGGGGGCACCCTGCTGTCGACCGCCGGTGCTTCGGGCACGGGTTCGAGCGCGTTCGTGTGTGGCCCTTACAATCAGTGCGGAGGTGGCGGAGGTGGCGGGTATGGTCATTTTTTGACTAAGAACGTCGACACCAGCCCGTGCGCGACGACGCTGACTCCAGCACCCGTGCTCAGCGCAGCCGGCACGGCTTGCCTCTGCGTCGACGATTCGAACTGCTCGAGTGGCAAGTGCGTCGGAACGGGGCAGTGTACCGGCTCGTGTACCGGCGCGGGCGCCGCGGACGTCAGCAATTGTCAGCTGGCGACGTCCGCCCAGAGCGGCGGCGAGCTGTGATGCCGCGGCTGAACGGGGCGAAATCGCACTAGCTTTTTGACCGCGGCCCACGGACCGATCAGGGCCCTCGCTGCGCCTGAATCGCACGCGCCTCTTGCACGCACGGCTTGTCGCCGAGATCCTTGCACGTGCTTATGAGAAGTCGAATCTCCGTATCCGTGGCCTTGCCGCTGTAGACCCGCTGCTCGAGCTGTTGCTTGAGGAGCATTTTGGCGTCTGGAGTCCCCTGCAAAGCGAGCTGACGCTCTCGGTCGTCCACGCTGGCTCCCGGAGGTCTCGGCGAGGTTGTGACCGGCAGTGTCGGCGGCGGCGGCACCGGCGGAGGAACGAACACGAGAGGCGGCGCCGGCGACTCCAGCGCAACGGTCCGCCGTGCAGGTTCGATGCGAGCGCCCTGACCCCCTGCCGCGTCGGTCGACCCCGACGCGGTCGAAGGGACCTGGCCCCGGTTGGTGTTGGCCGTGCTCGCTACGGCGTCGAGCTCCTGGAGTTTGTCCGCGCCGGCTTTTCGACGAGTCGGCTCGACCGTCATCGCCTGAGCAACGCGCTGGTAGAGGGCCCGCTTCACGGCGACATCGCTCTCGGCATCGGCGCGTTCCAGAAGGTTGTCCGCCCACCTGTTCTCGACGTCCTTGAAGTCCGGAACGTTGCGTAGGGCGGACGCGCTCGAAATGGCCGCCAAGGCCTTGTGCGCGCCCTCCAGATCCCCACTGTTCGAGAGCTTCTTGGCGCGATCGAGCGCCGACCGGTCCGGTGACGGTGCGGCAAGCGCGACGGAGGGCGCACGTTCGATCCTTGGACGCGTGTAGGTCCAGGCCCCCGCCGCTCCCGCGATCACGACGACCAAGAAGGCCGCGATCGGCACGGCGTTGCCACCTCGAGACCCGCGCAAGTCTCTGCCCCTTCGGTCGGGCGGAGGGGCCTCGGTCGCAAGGAAAATCTGGCCGGCCCCGACGAATTTGAACCTCACATCGCCGAGCTCGATGACGTCGCCTGGCTCGATGATCCCGCGCCGCAGGTCCGCGCCGTTCACCCGTACGCCGTTGCTCGAACCCTTGTCGACGATCTCGAAGCGCCCGTCACCGAGCGCGTGCACTTCGCAGTGCAGCCGAGAGACGGAGTTGTGATTCACCGAGATTCCCGCGTCTTCGGCGCGTCCGATGGTGAGCCGCTCGCGATCGAGCGGAAACTCGGCGCCGACCGCCGGTCCCGCGATCATGACGAGGCGGTTGGGCCTGTCTAGAAGGGCCGCCGCCCGAGCGCTTGGAGCGCTCGGGATGGTCTGTTTTCCCTCGGTGCTGGCTGTGTCGGCGGCCTCTGCAAGCCGCTCGTCCTGGATGACGACCCGATAATCCCCGATCTGAACGAGGTCTCCATGCGCCAGTTCCTGCTCGTGTGTGACGCGGATCCCGTTGACGAAAACCCCGTTGTAACTCGTCAGGTCTTCCAGAACGAAGGTGGGCGACTGTCCCGGACCGGCGGGGTCTCTCTTGTGAAGGCACGCGTGCGCTCGCGAGATGTTCCGCTCCGTGAGACGGATGGTGTTCCCCTCTTGCCGACCGATGGAATACTCGTCCCGCGTGAGCGGAACGACCGTCCGCTTTCCTTCGTCGTCCTCAATGACAAGCTTCCACATGGGCCGTCCCCTTCCCCGCTCGCCTATCGGATCATCGGCAAGTAAGCCGAAGTAGAGCGCGCGGCCAGGGGCGCAAGGCCAAGTGTAGCTAGCGCTGTCGCTTCATTGCAACGCCTTGCCCCATTCGCGCCGGGTGCGCCCGGATAAACCCTTTCTCCAGGCGGGTGAGTCGTCGCTGCCCACGCGACGGCGATGCCCCTCTTGGACTGGCTCAGTCCGTGCTTTGGGGTTCCCCCGGCGGCAGTAGGCTTATGAAAGCGTCGCGGGCGGCGAGCACCCGGGTTTCGTGGCGACCGTCAAAAGTTAGCCTCGTCTTGTAACTCCCCTCGAGCCACTTCGGATAGGAGCCGATCGATACGTCCGGGAAAGACGTCACGACCCGATCCAGAATTGGCTTGAGCTCGCCCTCGTCCATGCGGACGTACACGCTGCGGGACAAAAAGGCCGGGCCGGCGCTCCCGATATGAGCGACAACCACCGGGAGCTTCATGCGGAAGACCTCCGGGATCCCCGGGAGCAGCCATGTATTCCGAAGGCGGATGGTCGGCCATGTCACTTGGGGTGTCACTTCGAGCTCCGCCCCCTCCGGCATGAGCGCCATGCGCAAGTGCCCCTCCGTGCATCGCTCCTTATAGTGGGCTTTCAGCATTGCCTCCATTTCCGGTGAGGACACGACGCGCCTGCCGAAAGCCTTGGCCACGGCTTCGATGGTCAGGTCGTCGTGGGTGGGGCCGACTCCGCCGCTCGTGAAGAGCCAGTCGTGGCTCGATGACAGATCGCGGACTTCCTTGGCAATGGTGTCGACGTCGTCCATGACGACGACGACGCGCCGAAGGAGAATTCCGAGCGTTCTCAGCGTTCGTGCGAGGGCCCCGGCGTTGGCCTCCTCGACCTTGCCGGAGAGGATCTCGTCGCCGATGATCAGCGCGGCGGCGGTCGGTGCGTCCGTCGAGGAGTTCATGGTTGAAGGCGTGTTCGCACGGTTTTCGTGTGTAGGCGAAAAGAGGTGGGAGGGCGCAGCGCGAACGCCGAGCAAGTTTTGGCTTGGCCCGGCCCTGCTCGTATTAGAGTACTCTTTGTAGGATCAGCAGGGATCATGCGCAGGATCTTGGTGGTCGAAGATTCGGTTTCAGCTCGCGCATTCGTGCGTGCCGTACTCGAATCGCCCGATTTCGCGAACCGCCAAGGCGGCTGCGAAGTGATCGAGGCCAGCAGTGGCTTCGAGGCGCTGAGGCTCCTGCCGCGGGGTCCCTACGATCTCATCATCACAGACATAAACATGGCGGATATCAACGGGCTGGAAGTCGTCCGGTTCATTCGGTCGTCGGCTCACCATCGCGCCACCCCACTTCTCATCATCTCGAGTCTGCGCGGGAAGCACGATGTCGAACGCGGTTTGGCCCTGGGCGCGAACGCGTACCTGCCCAAGCCATTCACGCCCCAGCAGCTCGACGATACGTGCACGCGCCTTCTAAGCGTGGAAAAAGTGCGAGTGGGACCGAACGAGCCTCCACCGGGCGGGCCGTAGACCATGGTGGAAGGCGGCGGCGGGAGAGGGGAAGCGAGCGACAAGGCGCGCGAGGAGTTCTTCAGCGAAGCTCAGGAACTCGTCGATGGACTTGGTCGTGACTTGCTCGGCCTCGACGAAGGCGTAAAGGCCGGGCGAGTCGATCCGGAGCTCATCAACGACGTCTTTCGCGGAGTTCACACGCTCAAGGGACTCTCGGGCCTCTTCGGCGCAACCCGAATGGCGGGGCTGTCGCACGAGCTCGAAGACGTGCTCGACGACCTCCGCCTCGGACGAATCGACGTGACGCCTGCGGTGCTCGATTTGCTCTTTCAGGCCGTCACGCTCTACGCGCAGCTCTTGGCAGCGCAAAGCGGCGAGGGGCCGGAACCCGAGCGGGAGGTCGAGGCCCTGCTGCTGGCGATCGGCCAGCTTTCGCAGCGTCGCAGCGGGGGAGGGGCTGGAGTGGTGGCTCATTACGAGCTCGACCCAGGACTCCTTGGCGTCCTCACGGAATACGAAGAGCACCGGCTCCGTGCCAATATTCAGCAGGGGCTCGCGCTGTTCCGAATCCGCGCCCGCTTCTCGCTTGCCACGATCGACAGCTCGCTCGACGAAATCAAGGCGCAGGCCCGGCCGCTCGGCGAGATCGTCACGTACCTGCCCACGGGATCAGGAGCGGACGTCGACACGATCGAGCTCGAGATTTTGATGGCGAGTCGCGCGTCGCTCCAAACCCTGCAGCAAGCGATCGTCGGGCCCGATCTTTCAATCGAGGATGTCGCACGCCGCGTCGATCCAAGCGTGCGTCCGCCTCAAGCTTCGTCCCCGGCTCGGGTGGCGGGCGCGCAAGGCGCGGTCCCACGTCAGGAAGTCGGGGCGGTGTCGGCGGCACCGGTGCCCGACAAGGGAAGTGCGCTGTCGTTCGTGGAGCCTCCGGGAGACGCGAAAGGCTCGGCTGACGCCCCGCCCCGCACGCCGACGGTCGTGGGGTCGCTACGCGGCCCCGGCCCCGCTCGCGAGCTCTCGCTTCGCTCCGCGAGCCAGACCGTCCGAGTGGACATCCGGAAACTGGATCGGCTGATGACCATTGTCGGCGAGCTCGCGATCGTGAAGACCGCAATCGCGAGGTTGACCGACCGCGTGCGCCGACGAGCGGCGGATCCTCGAGAACTCTCCATCGAGCTCGCGCGCCTCAACCGAACCTTCGAGCGACACCTCGCCCAGATGCAGAGCGGCATCCTGGAAGTGCGCATGGTGCCGCTGGGACAAGCGTTCGACAAGCTCGCACGTATCGTCAGGCAGATCTCGCGCGAGCACGACAAAGAAGTGCACTTGGTCGTCACCGGCGCCGACACCGAGCTCGACAAACTCATCGTCGAGGAGCTGAGCGACCCGCTCATGCACATGATCCGAAACGCAATCGATCACGGCATCGAGCCCCGCGACGAGCGGCTTCGGGTCGGCAAGCCACCGGTGGGCACCATCGCGCTCAACGCATTTCAGAAAGGCAACCACGTCGTCATCGAGGTGGAGGACGACGGGCGCGGCATGGACCACGGGGCCCTCGTTGCGGCTGCCGTGCGCCGGGGGATCGTCAGCCCCGATGAGGCCAAAGAACTTACGGAAGGAGAGATGCTCGCCCTCGTTTTCATGCCCGGGTTCACCACCAAGGAGGTCGCCACCGACCTGAGTGGTCGGGGCGTCGGGCTCGACGTCGCGAAGACCAACATCGGAAAGCTCGGCGGGGTCGTCGACATCACGAGCGACGTCGGTATCGGCACGAAGATGACGATTACGTTGCCGATCACGCTTGCCATCATTCATGTCCTATTGGTCGAGATCGGCGCGCACCTCTTCGCCGTGCCGCTCGCCAGCGTCGAGGAAGCGATTGTACTGCACGAAGATCAAGTTCGGACGGTTGAGGCGCGAGAGCTCCTCACCGTGCGGGGCACGTCTCTTCCCATCTGCCGCTTGGCGCGCCTCTTCGGTCTTCCGCAGGGCGACCGCGATGGGCATGGTCCGTTCGTCGTCATCGCTCGAGTGGGTGCGCGCCGTCTCGGGTTCGTCGTCGACGAACTGGTCGGTCAACAAGACATCGTCATCAAACCGCTCGGTAAATCGCTGAAGGGGGTGCGAGGCTTCGCGGGCGCGACCGAGCTCGGAGACCAGCGCATTGCGTTGGTCATCGATGTCGCTGCCCTCATCGAAGAAGTGCTCTTGCCGAGCGAAGTCCGCTTCCTTGCGGCCGCCGACGACTCCGGTCGGACCTCCGGCGGTCTCGACGCCCGTCGTCGCATCGGGAGGGCCTGATCCGTGGCCGCGCTCACGAGGGCAAGAAGCGAAAAGCGGGCGGCGCGCCGCGCCGGGGAAACTGGGCGACGCGTCGAGTATCTGGCGTTCGGCCTCGCCGGAGAGACGTATGCCGTTCAGATCGCGCACGTTGCGGAAATCCTCCGCTTGCCCCCGATCACGACGGTTCCGCGCGCACCTGAAACGGTGCTCGGCGTGATCAGCGTGCGCGGCAAACTCGTCACAGTTGTCGATCTGCGGCGGCGGTTCGCGCTGCCCCCGGCGGCGATCGACCGAAAGACCCGTATTCTCTTGTGCGACGTTGGAACGGGAGAGCAGATCGGCCTTCTGGTCGATGACGTCCAGCAGGTCTGGCGGCTGGCGAGCGAGGAGATCGAGCCCGCCCACGTTCTGGGAGGAGAGCAGGCGTCGCACGTCGCCGGCATCGGCAGGCCGACGGCCGGCGAAGGGACCCTCCTCATCCTGCTCGACCTGCGTCCGATCCTGGAG
>JBAULD010001041.1:0-2800 GCA_049578005.1 Polyangiaceae bacterium | reverse complement strand
CGGCGGAGAGGTGTGCCTCCGATTCGGATGATCGCGCCCCGAGAAATGCCAAATCCGGGCTCTTTCCCTCGAGCTCTTGCGCCAGGAACACGGTTTCACGCGCTTCGTGAAATCGGCCCCGCTGAATCAAAAGGAACGCACGGGTGGTGGCGAGACGATGAATCGGTAGTGCCCCCTTGCCGTCGTGGCCTCGTGAAACGTGGGTCCACGCTCGCTCGACCAAGGAAAACGCCTCGTCGACCGCCCCGGCGCGCATGAAATCGTGCGCCAGATAGCCACACGCCGCGAGATCGCTCGGATCGCGCTCGATGCGGGCTTTCAGGAGCCGCATATTGCGTTCGATCTTCGCTCGTGCCGCGACGACTTCCGCGGTTGCGCCAAGGTGCACGATGTCCACGTCGACCCCACCGACCTTCATCCCCCGACGGCGGAGCCACGGCATCACGTTCTCGTGAATGGCGTCGACGTACGCCAATCCGTCGGTCCGACGGAGGAGCCTGGGTACCAGCTGCACCTCGGCGGCACGCTCTCGACCCGAGACAACGTCCTCGAGCGAGGCATCGACTCGCGCAGCGTCGTGCAGCCGGAGCATTCCGCAGTCGAATCTCACGCCTTCGACCGCGGCGCGCAGCCGAGCCGCACAACCGGGCGCAAGCCGTTCGTCGGCGTCCAGCACCAAGACCCACGCTCCGCGGGCGCGCTTCAGCGCTTCGTTGCGCGCTGCGGCGAAGTCATCGCACCAGGCAAAGTCGAAGACACGGGCGCCGGCGTCGGCGGCCACTTGCTTCGTCCTGTCACGGCTCCCGGTATCCACGACGACCATGTCCGTCACGGCCGATCGCGCAGAGGCGAGACATGCGCCCAGCATCGACTCCTCGTCCCGCACGATCATGCAGAGCGTGATGGTCGGCTTGCTCACCGCGGACTGGACGCGAGTTCGAGGACCGCCGTAGACCACGCGTCACGAAGCGGCGAGAGCACCCTTACGACATCGCCTACCATGTCGGCGTTCTGCTCGACGTTTGCGCGAACCAAGCGCTGGATGCAGAAGACGTATAACGACTGAAGCCTCTCGCACAGCTCGGGGGCGTGCTTCGGGTCGAGCCCGATGAGAAGCTGATCCAAAATCGCCAACGATCGGCCGATGCGCTCCCCAGACTTGGCGTGCTCTTTCGCGACAATGGAGGTCTGAGCCTCTCGCAAGAACCGTAAAAGGCCGTCGTAGAGCATCACCAAGATCTGTCCCGGACTCGCGGTGGTCACCTTGACGGCGCCGTAGCGCGCAAGAGCCGTTTGTGTCGGCAGGTTCATGGCTTCCTCAGGTCTTACAGAACGCTATTGGTGGAACTGCTGCTGCTGCTGCTGCCCGAATCGGCGTTCAACTGAGCCGCCATGGTCTTGTAGGTAGCGAGCGTCGCGTTCATCTGGGCGAAGGTGTTCTGAAGCTGCGTTTGATAGGTCGTGGCTTGCTGCTGCATATCCGTAATCTGATTGCTCAGGTCCGTGTTTCGACTCGAGAACCCGCTCAGCTCGGCCTGAATGGGAGATGACGATCCGGTCGTCATCTGCTCGACCATAGAATTGATAGCGCCCATCACACCTTGCGACCCGTTCGACTGATCCGTCACGAACAAGCGCTGCACCGAAGCCGGATCCGCGGCAAGCGCGGAGCTCAGTGCCGTCGTGTCCAGAGACAAGGTTCCATCCGTGTTGAGTGATATCCCAACACTGCCGAGCGTGTTATAGGCGCCGGACGCGCCGGGCACCGCCTCGCCCACGAGCGACCCGAGCTGGTTGAGCGATGAGCGTATCGCCTGGTCCCCTTGTAGGACCGGATTGGACGCCGCCTGCGTTCCATAGCCGGAGGCTGTATGACCGGCGCTGACCACCGCGTTGTAGGCCGTCACGAACGCTTGAACGTTCTGTTCCATGGTTGTCGTGTCGGCGTTGACTTGAATCGTCGCGGGGCTCGTCGTTGGTTGGGTCACGGCGAGCGTCACGCCGGGAATCGCGTTCGCAATCTGGTTGGTTGCGCTCGTCACCGGGATTCCACCGACGGTCAAGTTGGCGTCTTGAGCCTGCTGAATCGTGTTCGATGCGACCGAAAGCCCCAACGACGGGGAGCCCGCCAGGCCAGACTCGTCGAAGGTGATCGCGTTGTCCTTCCCGGTGTCGAGGCCTGAGACGAGCAAGTGGTAGTTCGAGCCGTCGTAGACGAGCGACGATTGGAGCCGCAGTCCCGAGGATGCAATTTCGTTCGAAATGTCGGAGAGGGTGTCGGTAGGCGAGATCGAAACGGTCTGCGTCGCGCCGCCGCCGATCGAAATGCCGAGGTTGCCGCTCAGACCAAGCGCCGTCGTGTTCGAGGCGAACCCGCTCGAGAGCGTTCGTTGCTCCTGCGCGATCGACGACACCGAGACGCTCCACTGCCCCGCGGGCGCGGTTCCCGACGCCGTGGCAACCAGGGACGAGTCGCTCGACGTGGCCGACATCGCCGTAAAGCTCGATGGGTCAGAAAGTGTTTGAGCGGCATTCGATAGCGCGGACATCGCGCTCGAGAAGCTCGAAATCGTGGTCTGGGCAGATTGAATGTTCTGTTGCTGCGTCGTGAGCTGATTCATCGGCTGCTCTTCGATCGACACCAGGGTGCTGACCAGGCTCGTCGTATCGATGCCGCCCAACCCGAGAGATGCGAGATTTATTGCGTTGGACATGACTGTGTTTCGTCTGGGCTCGATGCCCTATTGAGCCGTCTGTGGAAGTGAGAAGCCAAAAGCGTGCCGCGCGCCGTCGCTTACAA
>JBAULD010001040.1:0-12694 GCA_049578005.1 Polyangiaceae bacterium | reverse complement strand
CAGCGGTTGGAGCCGACGCAGGATAGACTCGAGGTGCATCGTGTGGGGTGTTGTTGGTGTCGCAACCCAACGTCTTGCACGATGCACCCTTACCTACCACTCGCCTCGACCGGCGCTCGGCGCGCTGACCTTTTCTCCGAGCGTGGTGGGCGCAACATGAGAGCCCGTCGAGCGGTCCGGTCTTTCCCGGACGTCGTGGCCCTCGGGCCGGCGGTTTCAGGTCCGCGCGCGGCGCGTCCTATGCGGAGCCGCTTCGCCGCGACCTCTTCCGCGCCGGCGTCGTGCGCCTGCCTCCCGTGAAGGACCAGACCGACCCGAACGGCGAGCGACTGAAACCGAATCCGGCCGACCCGCTCTACTTCGAGACTGCGACGACGCTGCCCGTGGACTTCCACTCGTTCCGGCGCGCCTTCAACACCGCTCTGGCCGAGGCCGGGGTCAACGTGCAGCAGGCGATGCACTTGGCCGGACACTCGGACCCGCACGTGCACGCGCGCTACGTGATGCGCACCGCCGCCATGCGAACGGTCCCCGCCGCGGCGCTCCCCAAGCTGCCGCTTGGAAGGCTCTCGAGCGCTCGGCGCGGGCTGGGAATCGTCACAACCCGTGACGATTCGTTTGGGGCCCCGGAAATATCCCCAATGATTTCAGTGGGCCATGACAGACTCGAACTGTCAGCCAACGGATTAAGAGTCCGCTGCTCTACCAATTGAGCTAATGGCCCGTGAACGAAGGTCGAGCTACGTAACCGCCGAGGGAGGCGGTGTCAAGGTCGTCCGAAGACCTCGACCTCACTCAACGCGACGTACGAGTGCGCTTTCAGCCGAACGTAGCGCGCCCGCAGCTTGGTCTTGGCCGTCCAGGGCGGCGCGCCGAAGCTCCCGTCGCCGAAGGGGTCCGCTCGGTGTGAAACGGACTGGAACTCGTGCCCGTCCTCGGACACTTCGAGGTCGTACGGGAGGCCGTCGTTCAAGTTGTGATCTCCGCGGTTGTAAACGACGATGCGCCGCACGGTGAAGACAGCCCCGAGATCGATCTCCACCCACGGATGCTCGGATACCGCCGTCTGGATGCCCAGGGTGCCTTCTTTGATCCCGTCGACGAGTCCCTGCCCGGAACCGGGTCCTACGAATGCGCTCCCGAACACCGCCTTGTGCAGCGCGACGTTGGGCGTGGCCAGTTTCGCCGCTACGACCTTGCCGAGAATCAGGACCGCGCCGAGCGCCAGAGCGACGATGCGTCCGATACGCGCAGCGCGTAAGTGGACCGTGCTCCGAACGTCGAGGCCCTCGCGAAGCCAACGCACGGTGCGCTCCAGAGAGTCTCGAACGACGCACAAGGCTTCGTTCGAGAGCCCGTCGAAATACTCGGGGGCAGTCGCCCGCAGGGCCGCGACGACTGCGGATGAATCGACGACGGCCGGAGCACCCCGCTTCTCGAAAAGACGCTCCACGTAAGAGGGGACATCCACGTTCTCGTGACCTGCTTCGCCGAGCCTCGCGGCGCGGGCCACGAGGACCAAGGCTTCACGGAGGTCGCCGGCTCCGAGCACGGCTGCCTCGCGCGTCGAATCATCGCGGCCCCTCCGCGCCCGGACGATCGCTGCTCGCACGAGCCACTCCATCCTGGCTCTCCGGGGTTCCGGATGAACCGACTCGAGCCCGGCTGGAAGGAGCCACTCCTGGAAAACCGCAGCGCGACTGGGGTTCATGGTCGCAGGTAGAGATAGTCGTTTATCTTCTTGTACTTGAATTCGGCGAGAAAAGGCATCAGCAGCACTCGGTTGTGACGTCCCTTGCGATTGCCGTGCTCGGGGTCGAGAAACACGACTTTGGGCTTATTCTTTACGAGCTGCAAATAGATCGGCCGCAGCTTTTCCTCGTCCGTCTCGCCGTCGTACAGTCCGAGAATCTCGTCGATGATGTTGCTCTGTCGAACCGCGCTCACGCGATCGGCTTGCGCATAGAGAATGGGCGGTCCCGTCGTGAAGATACGATCGGAAGGGACCGTGTTCTGCTCGATGAACGCGAGCAGGCCCGGGGCGGGCTCGTGCCAGGGCAGCCGCGTGTACTGGGCTTTGGCTTCCCGCTCGATGTCCGGGGACGTGTGCCAGTAGACGAGGAGAACGATCGCCACGCTGACGCCGGCGAGAACGCGTGGGTGAGCGGCTCGGAGGGGCCCCTTCATCGAATCGAGACCGGCCACGAGGACGAAGATCATCCCGGCCATCGGCATGTTGTAATAGTGCACCCACTGGCACTTGCTGGCCGTCACGGCCCAAATCCCCGCCAAGCATGCGGCACCCATCGTGGCGAGAAGCGCCGGCGAGCGGCGAAAGGCAAAGACGGCCCCGGGAACGGCGAGCGGAGCCAGGTACCCGAGCACTGCCTCGTTGAGAAACGCCGCGCGCATCTTGTCCCACGCCACGGTGAGGTCGCCCATGGGGGTCGACGGAAGATAGACGCCGACGGCGACGCAATACGATCGAACCGGATCGCGGTAGATGCGCGCGTAGTCCCGCGCCATTTCGATATACGCGCGCATCGCGCCGGTCGGCACCATGTAGATACAAAGAGCGGCCGCGAGGACCGCCGCGCCGATGATGCTGTATCGAGCGAAGAGAAGCGTGCTCGCCCGCGAGGGCGACGGGGTGCCCCGGAGAAAAAAGCAGCCGAGCCACGTCGCGAGTACGGCTGGAATGAAGGGCTCCTTCGACAGCGCGCAGCAGGCCATGAAGAAGCCCCCGAGCGCGGTGGTGAGCTTGATGGAACGGCCCTCCCAAAGGAAGAGCGCGAGCCCGAGCATGTAATAAGAAATCCCGATCGACTCGCAGTCGCTGAGCGCCGTGTCGTGCCACGCCGGATTCACGAACAACCAGATCACCGCGACCATCATTCCGAGCGCCATGAAGCGCGGCACGCGCCGCGCGACCAACGACGTCTGAAGCGCGAGGAAGGAGACCAACGGGAACGCCGCGAAGTACGTCCGATATCCCATGTTCTTGAAGCCGAAGAGGGCTTGCGCAAGCGCATGGGTGATGAACACCAGCGGCGGCTTGAATTCGATGAAATCGCGATAGGGGGCGAGGCCCTTTCGGATGCACCAGCCTCCCCACGCAAAGAACTCTTCGTCGTAGCCGATGCCCGACGAATAGAAGCGCTTGTTCAAGACGAGAAAGATCGCGGCGGTCAGTCCGAGAAGCGATATGTCAATCGCAAGCGAAGCGGCTCGTCGAACACCCTGGCGCGCCTGGAGCCAGTCGACCGACGACTTCTCTCCTTCCGCCGCCTCTCCGGTACCCGACGAGCGAGAAAGCCCTACGGCATCGACACGTTCCGTCACGGCGTCTCCCGGGCCGGCGCGCAGGCTACCGCCCGACCGCTGGATGTCCACGGACGTGTCCTTCGAAGCGCGCGCACGGCTTACCCCGCCCACGCCTCGTGCGCGAGACGCGCGTCGTGCGAGACGGCGGCCTGGCTGACTTTTTCGCACACGAAGAGCTGAATATCGCCGAAACGAAACGGGACGTAGACGCCGCGAAGGGGCGTCTCCTGTACCAGTGCGCGAACGACTCCGGCGGCCGGAACGCCGAGGGCGTCGAGCTTGCGCAGCATGTACTCCGCGGTGACGATGTGACAATAGCTTTGCGTGTGGAGGAGGCGAAAGCCCGCCTTCTCCAGCATTTGCCGGATGACTTTTTGGTCGAAGTAATAAAGGTGCATATCGAGCAGCCAGGGCCATTTTTCGCCCATGAGCTGCGCATACCAGTTTCTATAGTCGAGAGTCGAAAACGCGAAGATCCCCCCCGGGCGAAGCCGCTCGTTGATGCGCGTCAGCTCGGTCGTGGGGTCCGAGAGGTGCTCGAGCACGTCCCACGAGCAGATCACGTCGAAGGGCTTGGACGGCGACACGTCCGCGACCGATCCGGTGACCGTGGGCACGCCGATCACGTCTCGCGCGTAGGCCGAGGCCCAGATCGAGGGCTCGACGCCCGTGACGTCGTACCCGCGCTCGCGGGCGACCTTCAGGAAGACTCCGCAGTACGATCCGACGTCGAGGAGACGGCCGGAAGGCGGCAAGTACTTGCGGATGGCATCCAGGTTGTACGTAAAGGTTTGAACGCGCGCGTCCACGTTCTCGAGGTACGTCTTGTCTTCGACATGAGAGTAAAGGCTCATGACCGCGGAGTCGGGGAGTTGCGGGCAGGTGAACACGAGCCCGCACCCGAGGCACTGGACGATCCGGCCATGGGACGCGTGGGCCGTGCTCGTACAGCTGTACGAGACGCTCGTTTGACCTTTGCTCGCCGCCGGATAGACCTCCACGTGGTACGGACAGCCGCAGGCGTTGCAGGCGACGAGGTCGTCCGCCCGTTCGGTCGCGTGGGCGCGCGATTTCAAGCCGGTCGCCTCGGCGGCGCGTCCGGCCGCCAGGCGGCCGAGCGTCGTAAAGCCTTTCCAGATTTCTTTTCTCGAGATCTTCGTCGTCCCGGCGCGCCGGTCGACGAATCGGATCGGAAGTTCCGCCATCGGCGTGACGCCGTTCGGTTTCACGATTCGGCTGACCTGGAAGAGGGACTCGACGAAGTACGAGTAGCCGTCGGCGTGGATCGAGTCGACGTCCATCTTCTCGAGGAGCGAACGGCGGAACCCGCGATAGGAGGTCGTCGTTTCATGCAGCGGAATGCCGAGCAGCATTCGCGTCAGCGTGTTCGCCGTGCGGCTCAACATCAGGCGAGACAACGAGTATCCGCAGCTACCGCCGGGCGCGTAACGCGAGCCGATGACGAAAGCCGCGCTCTCGAGCTCCCGCACCATGTCGGGCAGGTACTTCGGGTCGTGCGAGAAGTCCGCGTCCATCGTGATGAGCGACTGGTAGCCGTGGGCCAACGCATACTTGATTGCGAGCTTGTGGGCAGAGCCGAGGCCGTTCTTGCTCGGCCGATGGATGACGAAGAGGCGGGGATTGGTCCGCTTCAGATCGTCGAGGATGCGTCCGGTTCCGTCGGGCGAGTTGTCGTCGACGATGAGCAGGTCGCATTGCGGCAAAGCCGTGAAAATGTCGGCCACGAGGGACGCGACATTGTCAGCTTCATTGTAAGTAGCCGTAAAAACGAGGACTTTCTTCATGGCTCGACCCGGTGCAGGCACTCATTGAACCCCCGGACGAACCGCGGCTCGCCGGCCAGAAAACGCACCTTGGCCGATGACATACACGAGTTTGGCGCGACGGGCGAGCGAGGGCCCGGGACGCCCGGCGCCGGCGGTTCAGCCTACCGTGGAGCGAGTGCGACAACGCAGAACCCAACCGGTGACGACGTGACCATCCGTACAGCCGCGCGGCAAAATCCGCCGCGAGGCTCAAGGGCACTTCTTGTAGAGTGGCGCTCGTGCCGCTGGTGACTTGGATGCGCGCGGCCCCGAACAGGGCCCTCCGCAGGTATCTCCTGCGCGACGCCGAGCGGGCCGCCGCCGCGCGCGGCTCCGGGCAACAAGCGGACATCGCTCGCTACTTCGGCGCAGCGGAAAGCCGCCTGATCGCGGCCGATGCCCTGGCGAGCGCGTCGCAGTCCGTGGGCGCGGTGATTCTGTATCGCGAGGCTATCGGTTGCTTCTTGTCCGCGATCGCCAAGGCGGCCGGCGAAGAACGCACAGGACCGAACCGCGGCCCGTCCTCCGTCGAGGCATTGGACGGCGTGCTCGCGCTCGCGCCGCCGGCGACGATCGAGGCATCCGCGCGGGTGCGGAAGGTGATAGCGGCCGAGGACCCCCTGTCGCTCGACGCGCTCGCTCCGGAAGACCTATCGGAGCTCAGCGGCGCGGCGCGGGAGACAGCCGCATGGCTCCGAGCGCAGGTCGATCCTCGTTCCGTGGATGCTCTGCGTCGAGCACGGATCGTGCGAATCGGGATCGCTTTGGCCATCGCCGTCGCAGCCATCTACCTGGCCTGCACGTGGGCCCTCGCGCCCCGGAACATTGCGCGGGGCAAGCCGACGACGACTAGCTCGCGACTTGCCGGCTCGCCGCCCGCCAGCGGCGCCACGAACGGCGTAATCGAAGCCGGCTACGGGATCCACACGGACGTGGATGCCGAACCGTGGGTGATGGTCGATCTCGGAAAGGTGCGGCGCGTTCGGGAAGTGCGCGTGTTCAATCGCGGCGACGGCTGGCAGAATGAAGGCGTTCCCGTCATTTTGGAGGTATCGACCGACAGCCGCGCGTGGACTCGAGTCGAGGAGCGCACGACGCCTTACACCCAAGCCGAGCCCTGGATTATCAAGGTCCAAGTCCCGGCGGTTCGGTACCTTCGCCTGAGGCGGCCAACCCGCGGGGTGATCGCCATTAGCGAAATCGAAGTGTACCCCTGAGCGCTCGATCGCAAGCGCAGCGGATTACATCTCTCCGGATGCCGCGCAGCGCTTCACCGCGGAAACGTCAAAGCGAAAGATCGAGCACGACGATGCGGTCGAACGTGGCGCGGACCATGGCCGAGGCTCGCTTGTGGTCGGGATGCGGGCCGTACGCGTCCAGGCTCTCGCGATCGGCGAAGTCCATCGTGAACCCATGGGTGAACCCCTCGCGGCGCTCGGGCGCGACGAAGTTGTCGCCCCAGTGAAAGTCGAGAAGGCCCGGAATGCGTCCCACGAGCGAAGCGAGCGCGTCGCGGCAGGCCTCGATCATCGGAGGCGTGCTCTCGGGACGGGGCTGTAAGAGGAGAACGTGTCGGACCATGGACGTGCGCCATGCTAGCGCGAGCCGCGTCCAGGTCGAGAGGCCGCGATGGTTAGGCGATCACGGTCATCGGAGCACGGGCGACGAACACACCGACAGGATGGGAGACCGAGCATGATCCGCAAGAGCACGGCACGCTGGACTGGCGATGGGCTTCACGGCAAGGGAGCGCTCACGACGCAGAGCGGCGTCTTTCATGACCAGCCCTACTCGTTTCAAACTCGCTTTCAGAGCGAAGACGGTCGCGCGGGGACCAACCCCGAGGAGCTCCTCGGCGCGGCGCACGCCGGCTGCTACGCGATGGCCCTCTCTTTCGCGCTGAGCGGCGCCGGCCACCCCCCGGAGGAGCTCCTCGTGACGGCCGCCGTCGACCTCCAGAAGGACGGTGACGGATTCACGATCAAGACCATCGCGCTTAGCCTCGAAGCGCGCGTTCCTGGCATCGACCAGGGGGCGTTTCAGTCGTTGGCGGAGGGGGCGAAGAAAGCCTGCCCTCTCTCCAAGGCGCTGGCAGCGACCCCGATTACGCTCACGGCGAAGCTGGCCTGACCACGGCGGGACGCATCGGTGCGCCGGCGGCCGCTCGAACCGTAGAGCGAATAGTTTTCGCGGCGGCCAGAGTCCTAAGAGTAGAGCGAGCCATGGAGGCCCGCGCTCACTCCGAGGACGCCCATGAAACTCTACGACTTTGCCTTCTCTCCGAATTGCCGGAAAGTTCGCGCCGTCGCCTACGAGCTCCGGGCCCCGCTCGAATACGTGCACGTCGACATCGTTCGGGGTGCTTCGCGCACCCCCGCGTTTCTCGCGTTGAACCCCAACGGCCGTGTACCGGTTCTGGTCGACGGCGACTTCGTGCTCTGGGAGTCGACCGCCATCGTGCGCTATTTGGTGGCGACGCACGGGGGAGCTCTGCTCGCCGCCGGCGCCCGTGAGCAAGCCGAAGTCGATCGCTGGCTCTCGTGGCAGCTCGCCCACTTGGGCCCCGCGATGAGCAAAGTTGCCTTCGAACGAATCGTCAAGAGGCTGACCGGCCAGGGCGCGCCCGACGAACGCGCGGTCGAAGCGGGCACGGCTGAGTTCACCAAGCTGACTGCGCTCCTGAACGAGGCGCTCGACGGCCGGCAGTACGTCGCCGGATCGCTGTCCGTCGCAGACTTCGCGCTCGCTTCGCACTACAGCGTGGCGTCAACGTGCGGGCTCGATCTGACGGCGCACCCGCGGGTCAATGCGTGGCTCGGCCGCGTGCTCGGGCGCGAGAGCATGCGGCGTGCGTTGGCCGAGGCGCAAGCGACGGTGAGTCCCCATGCCGCCTGAGGTCGAGGCTTCGTTCGTGCGTGCGGTCGAGCCTCTGCGCGGTGCCATTCGCCTCCATTGCTACCGGATGCTCGGCTCGTCCCACGACGGCGACGACGTGCTCCAGGAAACGATGCTGCGCGCCTGGCGAGCGCGAGATTCGCTCGCAGACCCCGCCCTGCTCAAGCCGTGGCTCTACCGCATCGCCACGAACGTGTGCCTCGACGAGCTCAAACGGCGGCCACGAAGAGTGCTCGCCTCCGACGCCTTTCCCGCAGCGGTGGGCGCAAGCCTGCCATTGAGCCGAATCGAAGAACCGATATGGCTCGAGCCGATACCGGGCGCTTGGGTCGAGGGCGAAGACGAGGCGGACCCTCAAGCGCGCTACGCGCTGAAGGAGAGCGTCGCCCTCGCGTTCGTTGCGGCGCTTCAATGGCTTTCCGCGGTGCAGCGCGCGACGCTCCTGCTCCGGGACGTGGTCGGACTCTCGGCGGACGAGACCGCGAAGGCGCTCGGCATCGGGGTGGCCGCCGCGAACAGCGCTCTCTTTCGGGCGCGCTCCGCGGTCGAGGCAAGGATTGGCGGGTGCGACCCGGCGACGATCGCGGCGCACGCCCAGGTGGATCGCGAGCTCCTCGAGCGCTTCGTGCGTGCGTTCGAAGAAGCCAACCTCGACGCGATTGTCGCGCTTTTCCACGACAAGGTCCGGACGACGATGCCCCCCGCCCCAACCTGGGTCGCGGGGCGAGCCGAGAACGAGCGCTTTTACCGGCGCCTATTCGGGAAGCTAGTGCCCGGGCAATTCCGTCACCTGCACATCGACGCCAACGGCCAGCCCGCGCTGGCATTTTATCGTCCCGCTTCGCCAGGTGCGCCCCACTCTTCACGCGATCCAGCTCATCACGATGCGAGACGGCGCGATCGCGACGGTGGACCACTTCATGCTCGGTGAGGTTTTGCCCCTGTTCGGGGTGCCTCACGAATTCCCTTCGGCCCTTCCGACGTGAGTGGGCACGGCATGTCGTGCTTGCCGCCGCGGCCGTCGGTGCGGTCATCGCTCGAGCCGGACTTCGGCCCCTGTCGGAGTATCGCCCCGAGCGGTCTCGATCGCGGTGACGAGCGTGCCGGTCGCGCTGGGGGTCAGCGTCGCGAAGACCATCGCCCCGTTCTTCAAGTACACGTACGTATGCGGGGTTCGGTTCGCGACGGCTTTCCAACCGCGGGCGCCGAGCTCTGCGTCGTAAAAGCGGTGAAGCGATTCCTCGCGCTCTGACGACCGGTAGATGTGGACGCCGAAGGGCTCCTCGGCCGACGTGCCGGTAAAGATCCTCGTAGAGGCCGGGGGTCGGGGCACGAGGGTCGAGTCGAACCCCGCGGCGTCACCATGGGCCGGGAACATCTTGCCGAGGTCGACCTCGCCATCGGTCCAGACCGTCCGCACGTGCGTGCCGTGATCGGTGCGCCGCACGTACACGTATCGGATGTGGCCGAACTCCGTCAGGTCCTTGGAGCGTTCGAACGCCTTCAGGCGATCGGCAAGGTCGCGCAGCCCGGTGGGCCGCCCATCGGTGAAACACGTGAGAACGCCGTCGTCGCCCTTCTCGTGGCGGACCACCCCCATGCGCCACGCCGCGTCAGGGCGTACGTGCGTCCTCTCGAGAAGCGTGGCCTGGATATCCGCGAGTGCCCGCGCCATGAACTGCGGATGCGTACGGCACACGGCCTCGAACCGATCGAGGACCTCGGCGGGAGCCTGCGGAGTGAAAGCCGTTGCGACGTGCACGCCGGCGCCATTGACGAACACCGTGTTCGCGCGGCCGACGACATCGTTCAACGTCTCGAGCTCGCGCCCCACCCTCAACGAACCCTCCTTGAAGTCCGCGTAAACCGATCGAGCAGCGACGATCGCGCCCACGAACGACACGACCATCGTGTAACAAAAGACCCGGAGGGCCCCCGCCACTCCCCGCATCGACCTTCGGTCCTGAATGCTCATGTCAATCCCGCTTGGTTGAACGGACTCAGGGAGAAACAGGGAAAGAGCGGGTCACCAAATACCACAACCCCCCAGGATCGCCGTCCCGCTGAGGATCGCCGCAGCTCATATACGAGTTGGAGACGACGTTCTGCCGGAAACCCCAGCGCTGACTGAGGGCGCCGGGGCCTTGCGTGGTCCCGGCCGCCTTCCCCTGGACCGTGACGTGAGTGACCTTGTCTCCGGCGAAGCCGCTCTTCTGCATCGCTCCGCCCAGCGCATCGCCCCCCTGGCCGACAGGGCGATTCGCGCTCACCGGCACCGTGGCCGACGTAGTCGGTTGAGGCGATCCCGAACCGCTGGCGCCGTGCAGGTCCTTCTCCACGGTCCGCAGTGGATCCGTGTTGTCGGGGCAAGCATCCATGGCATATGCGACCGCGGCTGCTCTAGCCAACTGCAGCGCGCGGAGCTGCTCGTGATAGAGCGACTCGAAATAGACCATCCCGACGAAGAACAGAATGAAGACCGAAATGACCACGATCGCTTCCACCATGGCGGCACCGCGCGATCGAGCTCGAGGGGGTCGTTCGAACATTGGTTCTCTCAATGGAGCGTCATCGACATGGGCGGGAGTAGATTCGCGATGTCGAGCACGAGCTGATCCTTCGCGGGCGACGTGAAACTGCCCAAGCTGCTGCGCGAGAGGTCCGATGCGATCTGCGCGGCGGTGGGCGCTTCGAGCGCGTAGACGGGGAAGAAGACGCTCGGGTTGACGAGGCGAAACCGAGCCCTCCAGCGGAAGTTCCACATTGTGTCTTGGTCGCCGTCGATGCTGTCCCACGTCCCTGCGGCGTCGTAGAAGAACTCGGCTTGAGACACGGCGGTTCGCTGGATCGCGGACGGATCGTTCATGCGAATCGCGCCCTGGGACGCGAATTTTACGAATCGCGGGGAGTACGTCACGAAGCTCCCACTTCCGTATTCGACCGCGAGGATTTGGGCCTTGTCGGTGCCGTTCCAAAACTTCGAGTGGTCCACCGCGGCCGGCTCTTTGCCCGAGCCGTCGCTGCTTTGAGAAGACGGCATGGAGGACGACGCGGGGGCGGCGTTCGACTTGTTGTCGACATTGTCCTGGCACCTCTTCTTCTTGTCCGCGCACGTTTGCTGTTCGGCGTCCGCGTTGGATTGGATGCCGTCGAGATTGGGACACTGCGGGTCGGGGGGCGGCCTTGGGGGAGCCCACCCGGCACAGGTGTTCTGGAGGTTGCTCGCCGTCTGCTCGTCGGCCGAGGCTTGCTGGCACGTGGCCGTGATGTCGGGATTCGACGAGCACTGGCCGCTTCCCGTCGAGTTGAGCTGCGAAGACAGATTCGGTGCCGTGCCATTTCCGCCGAGCTCGCAAAAGAGGTCGCTCTCTCCCACCAGGTTTGCCAGCGCAAGGATCGGTCCGACGACCACGGATCCGATTCCGCCGGTCACCGCTCCGAGAGCCCCCTTCAGCGCGTCGAAGGACTTCATGCAGAGCTTGTGCGTCGTCCCGTCTTTGACGGGGAGGGGAGTCGCGGCGAGGGGAGTTTCTCCGCCGATGAAGAGACCCGCGACGTCGATCGCCGAGAGTAGCGGCTCGTAGTCGCCGATGATCTCCTCGGACGCGAGCTGCGCAACCACCGGAACGGCCGTCGGGATGTCTTGCTCCGCGTCATGAAGCGCTTCGAGGGCGTCGCCCACGAGTGGCTTCAGGTCATCGTGCAGGGGCTTCTCGAAATTGTTGTACGCGTTGTAGGAGATCTCGGCCGCCGTGAAGAAAGGAGGCGCCGCTTCCGCGGTCACGACTGCCGCCGCGAGTCCCGTGCCGATGGCCGTCATGAGAATCGCGAACGCGACCGTCACGTAGATGACGACGTTGATCGCCACGAGCAATGTCAAGATGGCGGCCATCAAGAGGTTGAGCATCACGAGGATGTTCATGCCGCGCGCTTCGAGGACGGCGGTGCTGAAGGCCACCGCGTCGGAGGCTTCCTGCATACGCTCGCGAAAGACGAGCGCGTCGCCGACGCCCGCGATGTACCAGAGCGCGCCGACCAAGAAGACGCACATGAAGATGCCCATCACCATGATCGCGCCGCGATCGTCGGTGACGAGCCGGGACGAACGAAGATCAGCCGTCGCCATCGTCGGGACCCCGCGCCTGCGCTTCGCGAAGCGCGATTCGCTTCCAGAAGCGATCGAGCTGATCTTCGTCCAGATCCACCATGGCGTTGTAGGACTCCACGTCTCTCGCGATGAAATCGGGCCCCATCACGAGCGACGGCTCCTCGTGGAACAGGTTGATGACCCAATCGTCGGCAAGCGAGCGGTCCACCACATCGAAGAGCCAAGCGGGTCTCCAGCTCGGCATATCGATGTCGTCCACCACTTGGACGGCGGTGACGCCCCGGAACACGGCAAGAGCGTGGACCTCGTATTCCTTGCCGGGTGCGATGAACGACTGCCCGAGATAAAGGCGGATGTTCGCCGGGCTTTCGGAGGCTGTTACATTTCTTGCGCGGAGTCGCATGTTTACGTCGCGGAAGAAGAGGAGGTCCGCCCTCGGGTCACGATTTTGAAGTCTGCACTTTGCCCAGTATTTTGATTGTAGACATAATGGACATTGACCGGGCCCGTGCTCGTCGGAACGATTTGTTGCATCTTGACC
>JBAULD010001039.1:0-1635 GCA_049578005.1 Polyangiaceae bacterium | reverse complement strand
GAAGCGGGACTGACGTCGTGGGTGATGGGGTAGGGGTGCGTGGATCAGGCAAACGGCGTACCGTATCGAGACAGGCCATGAAGGGCTCGCGTGGCTCGAAGAGGCGAGGTGGCCCGGGCCTCAATCGTGGCGACCACGGACAGGTCGAGATGCCGCGACATCCGAGGGGCGGTACCGGACGTCATCCGGTAGAGATGAGGGCCTCATGGGTTTTGGGCTGATCCGTTTTTGAATTGATCCGCGACGAGCGACCCCACGACACGCCGTGGCCCGGCATGGCGTGGCCGCCGACCGTCGCTCGCCTGACGGGACACGTCGTCGAACTCTCGCCTTGTGTACCGGAGCATGACGCCGGACCTCTGTTCCATGCGCTCAACCACGACGCCGTCTGGCGTCATGTGCCGGGGCGGCCCAAAAGCCCCGAGCAGTTCACCGCGAACCTCGCCAAACGCCAGGCCGAAGGCCGGTTCGTCTGGATAGTGAGACTCCTGCAGCCCTATGCGGGGATAGCCGCAGGGGCCATCATCGGGACCTCGTCGTACCTCGAGGTAACTCCGACGGACGCCAGGCTGGAAATTGGGGCCACGCTCTACGTGCCCGCCGTATGGGGCACGAAAGTCAATCCGGAAGCGAAGCTTCTCCTCCTCGCGCACGCCTTCGAGCACCTTGGGGCCGGCCGGGTGCAGCTCAAGACCGACGTCCGCAACGAGCGATCCCAACGGGCCATTGCGCGCCTCGGCGCTCGCTATGAAGGGACACTGCGTCGCTTTCAGCGTCGCGACGACGGCACCGTCCGCGACTCGGTGCTGTTTTCGATCGTTGCGGACGACTGGCCCGAGGTTCGGGAATGCCTGATCGTACGTCTCAAGGAGTCCGGCCATGGGTGACCCCGCGTTTGCCGCGCGGTCCGAGTAGGTTGCAGGCCGCCTCGAACGTGAGATGACTCATCCGGTCGCGCATGGTGAGCGCGCTGGAAGGCTTCGTGCGCATGAGCTCTGCCTGCCCGAACGCAAAGCCAGAGGGAAGAGCGGGAACGTCTTCACGATCGCGGACCGGCTCGCCCCAGGCGCGCCGCCGCTGATGCGCGCTACGCCACGAGCCGCCCTGCCGTCAACCGAAGCTGTTCGACGTGCCGGTGAAGCGGCGTCGCGTTGTCGCGAAGGTACTCGCCCACGAGTGGCGCTGAAGTGACCTTCCGTCGCCGCAGGAGTTCTTCGTACGTCTGCTCACTCTGCCGGCTGCGGTGCACGATGAGTCCTCCGGCCGTGATACTCCGGTCCCGTGCTTCCTTTCTTCGGCCCGATGGGCATACGTGGCCACATCCCCGGCGCTCACGGCGACAGCACGGGCACGACGTGGCGGCCATTGCGACGATAGATGTGGAAATCGCGGTCCAGAGTCAAAACCACGCTGTCGGGATCGGTCTCGGTCATCCGGACGAGACAGGCATCGGCGAGCGACATCGGCACCGAATGGTACTTGTCCATCAGCTTGCGGACGGCCGTGATCTCGGAGGCCAGGCGAAAATCGAGCACAAGATGGTCGACGAGCGCGAGGACCGCATCCTCGCCGCCCGCGAATGAGCGAAGGAGAAAGCACGCCTCGACCAGCACCGCCTCGCATGTCGCGAGCGGA